>NZ_JBHYRN010000005.1:0-241640 GCF_042749305.1 Nocardia sp. NPDC058705
GAGAACAACTCCACCATCACCGGGTCAGACGCCGAGATCACCACCGGTAAGACGATACCTGTTGCTGCTCAACGACTTACGGGACATTCCTTAGGCGGGCACGAACAGCGCCTTCCAATTCGGCGAGCCCCACGGCACGACGTGGCTGGCCGTGAGGATGGTGCGCGCGCCCAGCAGTGACGCGGTGCCCCACCAGCTCCAGTTCGGGCTGGTCGCGTCCGGCCAGACGAAGATTCGCCCGACCAGTGAGTACGGGTAGGCGTTGGGGTAATACGGCGACCGGGCGTCGGGCGGGATCACCCATTCGGGACGGACGCGGGTCCCGTTGCGGCGCAGGATGGTGGGCTGCTCGACACCGGGCGCCAGGGTCGGCATCGCCGACACCGCGGTCCAGTCCGGAATGTAGGACGAACCTTCCGGGCTGAAATCGTCGGTCGGCGCGAGTTCGGCCTCGATGTCCGCGGGCGTCACCGGCTCAACCGCACCGACGACCACGCCGAGCACGGTCTCGGGATCGGTGACCGTCAGCCGACCGTCCGGGGCGATGGCGAACGTTTCGGCGGGCTCGGGTGCGCCGGGGGAAGGGTGGCGATCGAAGGTCAGAAAGTTGGCCGGGTCATGTAGCTGCGTCGGCGCATCGCCTTGCTGGGGGCGCGATTGTGCGAGGACTCGTTCGAGTGGGTCGGGTCGATCGTTGGACATGGGGGTTCTCCCTCGTTCGGGTGGATGTGGCTGCGCAGCTCGCGCTGTCACCCATCGTGGGAGGTGAAAAACGGCCTGACCAGGCTTGCGGCCAAGGCCATACCGGTCCATACGGAGTCGGTGTGTATGGACCGGTATGGCCTTGGCACCAACCCTGGTCAGCGGTGTCGGCGGACTCGCACCATCGGTGTGTGCGGTTTGCGGAATGCACCGCACCCCCAACTCAGTATCGGAGCGCGACCATGTCCACCACTTCCAAAGCTTGCCTGCGGCACCGTATTTTCCGGGTGGCCGTGCTCACCGGGTTCGTGATCGGACTCGGTGCGTTGACCCCCGCCGTCGCCACGGCCGAGGACGAGCCGTACATCCTCGCCAACCTGTACTCCGGGCTGGTCGTGGACGTCCCCGCCCCCAACGGTTCCACCGCGAACACCTTCACCGTGCTGTGGTCGGACTGGGGCGGCGCCAACCAGCGCTTCGACCTCGTGCCCATCGACCCGAACAATCCGAACTCCGACTTCCTCATCAAGGTCCGCCACGCCGGCAAATGCCTCGACGTCAACAACGCCCGCGGCGACGACGGGGCCAGAATCCAAACCTTCGACTGCTACGGCGGCGCCAGCCAGCGCTGGTACACCGAGATCGTCCGAGACCCGTACTGCCAACCAATGACCTTCTGCGGCAACGCCACCACTATCCGCGCGCGCCACAGCGGCAAGTGCCTCGACGCGCACAACCCGAACCCGTCGTTGGCGAATCGCCCGAAACAGGGCACGCACCTGCAGCAATGGACCTGCTTCAACAACGTCAACCAGTTTTGGTCGATCCGTGGCGGGCCCGGGCCCATCCTCCGCTGAAACACCGAGCAATAGCGTCCGGTTGGCTGCGCGGGAACTCGGGGCGGCCAACTAGACGCGTGCCCCCTTTCGTGAGTTCCTGCAGGGCAGCGCGGTTGCTGTCGGATTCAGTGAACGCGGATCACGGTGGCGTCAGCCTCGACCAGCCAGACAATCCAGGTTCGCTGCTCGGTGCGGACGGCTCGGTCCCGCAGGCGGCAATCACCGCGGCGGACACCGTGAGGGCGAGGATTGGCCGACGACACATACGATCTCCTTGGCTGGTGCGAGTACACCTGCCCTCCGGGACCGAAACGCCGAGCGATTCACAACTCTGGGGTGCGCGGATGCGTTTCCGCAGGTCAGAGCGTTGCGCGTGAGATTGGTTGTGGAACATGATCGTTCAGGAGGGGATGCGCGGATCGTCGGTGTGTCGATGCAGGTCAACGGGGTAAAATCGAGGAGCTGTTACGCATGCACGACTCCCGCGAGGGAACAGAAACCATGTAAGTCCTGTTCTTTTGTAGGGACGAAACCGTTACGCGCACGCGACTCCCGCGAGGGAACAGAAACCTGCGATTTCCCGGACGTTTGAGTCCGTACGGCAATTCTGGTCCCCGAAGTCGTCTGCGAATGGCAGGCGAAGGGAATACGGATGTCTGGCGGATTGCTCGAGGCGATTGTGGCGGATGCGAATCTGTTGCAGGCGTGGCTGGTGTCGGAGGCTCGATTGGGAAAAGAGCCCGTGCCGCATGCGGAAGTGGTGGCACTGCGGGACGGACTGCTTGCCAATCTCGCCGCGATCGGGACGGCGTTGAGATCGGGGACGTGGGAGCCCGGGCCACTGCGGCGTGCGACGATCGCGAAAAGTGACGGCGGACAGCGGGTTCTGCACATCCCACCGTTGGTCGATCGGGTCGCTGAGCGCGCGATAGCCGCGGTGTTGACCGTTTTATCTCGATCCGCAGTTGCAACCGGACAGTTATGGGTTTCGGCCGGGATTGGGAGTCGAGGACGCGACTGGCGTGAGCTGCGGAGGTTTCCCGCAGCGAGTGAGGAGCTGGGTCGATGTGGCCTCCATGGTGGGAGCAGTTGCGCCCGTGGGTCCGTAGAAGGTGAGCTGGTTGCGGTCGGTGACCGCGAAGCCGTATCCGGCTCGTTGGGGGTTGGTGGCGAAGTGAGGAAGGGTCCAGGCCGTCGTGCCGGTTCGCAGGTTGAACGCTTATAGCACACCACCTTTAGTGAACACGGTGTGCTCACGGTCGGTGAGCCAGTGAAACGGGACGGTGTAGGACTTGACCACGTCGAAGGGCTGGGTCGACGGGGTCTCGCCGGTTCGGAAGTCGATGGCCGACAACGTGTCTTCGCCGACGAGCAAGACCGTGTCGTCGATGATGTCGGTTACGCCGCGCCCACCTGACCAACGCTGGCTGCCGCCGGTGAAGTTGTAGGCGGTCTCGCCGATGAGATAGCTGTCGGGCGAGTCTGCCACTGTGAGTGGGGCTGCGTCGTCGCCCTGGCTGTCGTGGGTGCGCAGCGTGTTTCCGTCGCTGTCGGGTACGACGGTGCTGCGCTGGGTCTTCGAGCCGCCCGGGCAGGTGACGGCGACGAGTCCGTGTCCGGGATAGTGCAGACGGCGATGCCGTTGGTGGCGATCACCTGTTTGCCGTCGGTCGCGCGTCGGACGATGCTGCCGGTGTCGCCGCCGAAGTAGACGAATTCGTCTGTCGTGCCGAAGTGTTGCTGATCGCCGGAGCCGGGGCAGGCCTGTGTCGACTTGCGATCGACGCTCCAGTCGGCCGTGAGGTCGTCGATACTTCCGCGGGTGATCCGGCACCAAGATCAGCACCGCCATGTCGGACCCCAATCGAGCATTCGCGTTGCCCGGTCTGCGGGCTTGGTAGCAGTGAAGTTTCCGGCGTGAGTTTCTGCGGGGTCTCGTCCGAGGCGAAAGGGAGCGCTCCCATCAGCGGCGCGCTCGTTAGATCACTTGCCTCACAGGCAATCTCGCTACTGCTGTATCGCCCTTTCGCGGGCAAACGCCGACCACCTCGACGTGAGCCGCAGCCGGCTCCGCAACGAATCCGGCAACTCGAGGTTGAGGATCAGACCATCCGGTCTTCACCGGTCCGAACGCTCCGGTGCGCCGTAACTATAAGCAGGCGAGTGTGTTTCGAGAGCTGAAAGCAGACCAACGGGTCTGTGCCGGTCAAGATCGAGGCTGCTGCGGCTCGTGGGTTTTCGCAGTCGAGTGGTAACAGTTCGGCGGTGGCGGCGATACTCCACGGGGGTTTGCGTTACGCATGTGCGGAGAAGGGACCATCCCAGTATGGACGCCATATACAGGCAGTATGCGCAAGAGATGCATGCTGAGTTCGGCTATCTGGCATGTTGGGCACCGTCGGTGCCTCTAGCTTTGGGTGATGTCGGTGTCGTCACCAAGGGGAGATTCGACGGGAGCACGACCCTCGCCGCGTTGGGGATTTCATTCAAAGGTAAGACGCAGAAGAAAAAATTCGATTTCGAGTATTCGTCGGCGCGTTCGGTTGAGATTCGTGCGAACGGCGAGTTGGGTGTGAACGACAATTTGCGGTCGTCTGCGTCGATCCAATTCGACCGGGGTGGTGCAACATTTTTTCAGGCTACTGATTCGACGATCGAGCAGATCGTGAACCTGGTAGCGCTGGAGGCGGATTTGCGTCGATGCCTTCGAGATGGGTTGTGGCGTCGGGAGTATGTTGTGATCACCTCGCTTGTGCACACCGGGCCGACGGTGATCTTCGTATCCAACGGACCAGGTGGCCGGGTCGACTTTAGTGTACGTGGTGACGGGCTGGGCACCCCCCTGCCGATCGCCAGGGCGGCGGCTGATCTGGCTATCACATCGAAGACGGAGTTGGCCGCCACTGTGATCGCACCCGAGGGGGCAACTCCTTTGTTCCGCGCGGGTCAACTACGTAGGCGTTTGATCGGTGGAGAACGGTTGCGTATTCGAGGACCCGAGGACTCCGACGAATGGCAGTTCACACCCTTGGGCTGGGCCGAAATGGCAGATCCTTCCGAGGTGTCAAATGATCCTCGTGAATAGCGGGGGTGAACAGTCGACTCGGCGATTGTCGGAGGCGACCGGCATCGCCCGGGAGTTGGCATTGGTGGATGGCCGGATCATCGATGTGCGAGACTTGGCGACCGCTGTTGTGTATCACCCAGACTCGTCATGCCGGGCGCGGTTGGTGCTGCGCCGCCTGGGAGCTTATCGGCGGATTTCCGACGACGATAGCGAATCCGAGGTGGCTGCGGCGATGTCGCGCAGTCACCGTCCCTCTGCGTCGATTTCGGCAGCAGAGAATACGCTCACGGTGCTGAATCAGGTGCCCTACTGGGCCGAACGAACTGGGGATCGTAATCCCGACACTGTGCATCTGCTGCTCGCCTGTCTCGCCTATGACGCCAACGTCGTACAGTTGCGCGATGCCGGTATAACGGTTAGCGACGTCATTCGTGCCGCTATGGCCGTTCGTCGGAACGTTTCTCCTCTCGACCGACAATTCGGCGATCGCGGTGCCATACCGTCGACTGCCCGACCAGATGTGCCCACACCGTACTTCTTCAAGAATCAGGAACTGCCGGAGGCCGGCGCACTCGGCTACGGCGACGCCATGAGCCGATCACAGGTACCGGGGGTGGCCCATACGAGTTCGCGTGTGCAAGGTCATCTACTTCAGTGGCATATGTGGCTTGACATGGCTGCTCTGGTCACGGCAGTTCTCCTGCCCCTGGGAGCCGTCTATGCCGCCTTCACAAGCAGCGTCTGGTCACTGCTGTGGCTTGCTGGCCAATTGCGCCGATCCGATGCTGGGCTGGGGCTTCGACTGGGGGGCGATCTGGCTCTGATCGTGGTCACGATCGTTCTGGGTTTACCATGGTTCCTACCGATACTTGCCATCGCGAACCGAATCATCGATGTGATCGAAGGCCGTCTGGGGCTCCTTCACGCAAAAGCTGACACCGCTGATGTCACCCTGACAGAGAAGAGCATCAGATCTGATCGACGCATCAATCTGCGCGCCGCGAACACCGAACTCATATCTCGAATAACCGGCGGGGTGAATCGAGAATGAAGGTATCCGACTGGAACGTCTCCACATTCGACCCGCACGCGAAGGTCACGGAGGAGGACCTTCGTACGTGGTTGGAGCAGCGATATCGACTTCCCGATGACGAAGACGTCAACAGCTACATCATCTGGCTCCCGTCGGCCACTGTTACAGTGGGAATCGGATTGCCGCTGCTCATCGAGGCGATTGCACGAGCGCCGTTGTCCATGCGGATTGCGCGCACCTATCGGACTAGGCGTGGATCGATCGGACTGTTCCGATGCGACCTCACATCATTGCTTAACCGTTGTACGTTTCTGATACTGGTCCTCAAAGCTGTTCTGGTCGCCACGGCCTGGGTCGCGGGTTCGCATATCTCCGATTCCGCTCTGTGGGGTGGGCTCACGAGTATCGCGGCATGGTCCATGATGGGATGGCGGGGCCAATTCGCGTTCCCCGTCTACGGCGCTGTGGTCGTTCTCGCCGCTGTGGACCAGCATCTATTGCTGTGGCTGCTGCTGCCCGGCATTTTCGTGTTTCGAGCGGTGAGAATCGCGCTGATGGCGTGGGAAGCGGGTGTGCTGTCCCCAACCATCCTCGATAGTCCCGTGCTGTTCCTGGGCCACCACTACGTGATAAAGGCGTTCTGGAACAAAACCGCAGCGTCGGTGTTGCTCGCTGTCGACAAAGCCACCCACGATGACCGAGCCCGAACCGTCATCTTCACTCGCGACGCGATGGCAGATGCGCCAGCCTATCTCAAACCTGTACTCGTGCAGTGCGATGCGCTTGCCGCTCTCGCGGAACCAGATCTTCAGTCCGCGATGCGGTTGTCTCAGGAGGCACGAGCACTGTGCGACGAGGACCGCCCGGAGATCCGGGGGTGGTGCGCGTTGCAGTCAGGTGACGTGCTGCTTGCAGCCGGACAACTCGCGGCAGCCGAAGTCCGCTGGAAAGAAGCCGAAGAGGATCTCCTCAAAGCAGGCTCGCGTGCGCGATATTGGCTCGCCGAAACGCGTCTTCGACGGATCGAGGCCCTGACCCGAGACCTCGACTCTCCCACACAATGCCTTGAAGGTCTTAGGATCCTGTACGAGCTGCGGCTATCGGCGGTGCGCCGGGCGGACCTAGCGCTGCTCGAAAAGACCGAGAATCTACTGCTGAGGCTAATGCGCGAAGCAGAGAACAGCGCAGGCGCTCTCGAACATTTGGAGGAACGCCATCGGCTGGCGGAAGGACGAATGGCCCTCAAAGTCTCTGTCGGAGATAGTGCGCGTCTAGCGTTACTGCTGGCCACGCTCTGTGTGGATGCCCTCGAGAACCCAGAGGATTACCCCGCGAAAACTCACGGCGACATACGTCTACGACAAGAACGCTACGCATTCGCTGCGAGTGTATGCGACGACGCACTGCGACATCTCAGCACGACGGCCGATCGAGTAGCCGAAGCCCTAGCGCTGGCTTTGCTGGCTCGCATTCAGACTGCTGTCGACCTACGTGAGGAAGCGCTGGCCAACGCGCTGCACAGCCTCAACGTCGTCCATCAGGTCCGATACCAACTGCCGACCACCGCGTGGCGCACGAGTTGGACCACCGGCAACGCCGAAACATACGCGCTCGCTTTGGATCTCGCGTCTGGCCAGGACTCGTCCTTGGTTGCTGAACTGCTCGAAGTTGTCCGAGCGCAAGCCGTTCCGCTCGAGGCGGACTCGGCGAGCAATCTACTGAGATCAGTGTTCGATTCGTTGGTATCACAGACCGGATTGCCGATCAGCGAGCAACGCTCCGATACGGATCTGAATGCTGACCCGGTGATTCCCGACCAGACGATTCTTGTTCAGCAGGCATCGTGGGTCGGCGGCAACATCGAATCTGCAATCGATCTCGACACCGAGCTCCAAGCGATGTACCCGAATAGTTGGTATTGGAGCTATTGTCGGGTCGGTCAATCTGTATACCACGCGGTGCGAAGTCCGGACGGTGACTGGGTCGACGAACGTCGGGATTACGGCGAACTTGCCGACCCACTCCATGTTTTCGTTCGGCACCTACCAATCAACTTGCAAAGTGAAACCAATTACGAATCAAGAGACTCGTACGGCGCTATACGGGCGGAGTATCCGGATAAGCCCACCGATCGCGGCACCGCTGGCCAAGTCTGGTCCCGGATACTCAACGATCTGGGTGGCGCGCTGATTCCCTGGGTGCTCGCTCAGCGAATCGACACTGCGGATGCGGCGGATCCGATCTCGCTCGTGGCGGCACCCACCGGTGCTCTGGTCCTCGTGCCGGTCAGTGCTTTGGTGACCGGCGCAGGTCGCGACGTTGTCGATTATGCCTACACCACGTATGTTCCGTCGATCGCTTTGCTAGCAGCACGGCGGCGGCTCTTGACGTGCGTTGACTCAGGCGGGGATGCGAGCAAGGTTTTGGCCGTGCTTGCACCGCATGTAGTTCCGGGCGACTCTACGGCCAAGGACGGTTTGCCCCAGGCGGAAACTACGGTTCCTGATAGCAGCGCGGTATTGTTCGGCTATTTGACTAGGGATTATTTCGCCGATCGACTCAGGGGCGAGCGCTCGGAGGAGGGCACGCTTTTCCTCGCTGGCCATGTCCTCGAACTCGACGACGTCAGTGCACCAGGTCGAACTGGTATCCAGTTCAGCGACGGTCCCCTCAACCTTCGCGAGTTCTACCGGGTTCGGCCGGACGGGACGCCGCACTATCGGATGCCTGGACGCGTCGTTTTGGCCGGATGTATGAGCCTCGGTGTTTACCCGGACATCATGGACGACAGCATCGAAGACCCTGACTCGACGTTGCTTGCCCCGGAGTGGCTCGGTATGGGTGCGGCAGTTATCTACGCCGGGGCGCAACATGTGTTCTGCACGTTGTATCCAGTCCTAGACACCGAGCACACTAAACGTATCGACCTCGCTCTCGTCGATGCAATGCGCGAGGGTAGCGACCCTGCTCGTGCTCTCAGGGACGTGCAGCGTGCGGAGATCCAACGGTGGCGAAATTCCAAAGGCACACTCCTCGTGGTAGCCAACGCATACGCCTACGTCGGAATCGGTGACAACGTCACAGACCCCACCCAACCCCAGATCCTCCTCGCCCCCGCACCGTTGACCCCCCGATCGCCGAATACGGAACAATCGATCGCCGCGATAGGGCCGAAACCCCGAACCTTTCACCCGGTATTCGAAATGCTTCGATCCCATCCTGCTGGTAGTACCGGCGGTGACGGCATTCTCGAGCCATCCCTGGTCGACGGAGTGGTTCAATTCACCGACTTCGACGGCACGCCACATGGGCCAATTGAAGTTCACAAAGTCACGTGGTCAGGAGAAAACGTCAATACTCTGGTGTATGTACAGGAGAAATCGCGGCAGTGTGTACGGCGCCTCCATCTCTACATCACAGACTGCCGGATCGTCCTGATCTCGAGCGACCCGCGCGCCCGTAAAGTGGCCGTCGGTCATATCCGATACCCCTGGATCTCGGCACTGCTGTTTCGCCCCACCCACTCGCTGTACGACAGTAGGATCCAACTCCACATGAGGCAAGGCATCGACGACACGACAGACCGCTTCTGGGAACTGCGTATTGAGTTTCCGAAGCATATTGACAGCGCGGAGATCACTCACCACATTCTGCGACGACTCGCTGACCACCATCTCCGCCTCGGCGAGCTACCAGTGGAAGCGATCGCAGGCTTCGAGTCCCTTCGCAATGGAACTCGCCAACCCTATATGGACACAGGTGAATTCGCAGCTTACCAAATCGGATACTTCAAACGCTATCCCGACGGCATCGACTACCTATATGGAAAAAGTCCGCGGAGCGGCTGGCTGGGTCCGCAATCTGTTGACCCGGGCGAATACAAAGATGACCACTCGTAGACGACGCAGCGTCAAAGCTCGTCGACCGCGGTGCACTGGCGAACTTTTGATAAGACTGGCCAACTACCAATGCGAGTCACGGTGTCGAGATTCAGCCGTGTCGGAGTGGTCCTGCTCGTCTCAAGATTCGGATGCTGTTTCGATCGCGGAATCCGTTGCGGCCGAGAAGAATTTCGTTAACCGGATAATATGTCGACCCAGGCAACCTGCCGCCAGCGCTGACTGAGTTTACCTCTGGATCGTCACGGCTCAGGCAAAATCGTCTGCGTCCCAGCTGAACCAGCATCGCAACTCGAACTCGTAGCCCCGCCGGGGAAACAACCTCCACGGCCAGCCCTGGGTACGGTAGGCCCAAACTCCAAGCTGGCATGTCGGGCGTGCACTCCCCGGACACCATGCCACCCGGCCCGGGTCCTAATCGGTGACCAGGACGACTATGTGCATCTCTCATTCTCGTCGTCCAGTCGACGGTTCGGCCTGGGTGAAATGACCGATGGCAGGCCGCCGCGAACGGGGTTCGCGACGGCCTCGTCGGCAATGCCTATTTGTTCTGTTTGGTCTCTTGGACTTTGCGGCGCATCTCGGCGGCGAGGGCCTTCTTCCGTTCCTCCTCTCGCTGGCGACGGATCTTGTCCTGCTCCTTGGCGTAGCGGATTTCGCTGGTCTGGGGAGTCAGGGGTGGCTGGTCGATGGGCATGGTGTGCTCCTGTCCGGTGACGGTTGGTCACTGGTTGTTTCCGGGACCAGATCTGCCTGTCCGGCGATAGCGGTGGTGGTTACCGCACCGAGCCCAGTGGGGGTATAGCGGCCGAGCGAGGCGATTTCGGCGAACGCGCACAGCACCCGAAACCACACCAGCACGACGGGATCTTCCGCGGCGCACACCAAGTCGAGATCGAATTCGAGTGGAACCTCACGAATGGCAGGGGTGCCGCTGTCGGGGTTGGTCGCGATCTGATGCGCGGTCGCGGGCGCGCAGTGGCGAATGGCGGCGATGGTGGTGTGCGCGCGGAGTTGTTCGAGGATGTCCTCGGGCACCACCGCTGGTTCGCGCGGCGCGGGCTCGGTCGGTGGGGACCACGAGTTGAGCAGTTCCCACCGGTTGGCCAGGGAATTGAGAATGTGTGTGGCGCTGACGTATTCGGTGTGGCCGCGTTTGAACAGCACGCCGGAACGCGTGCGGAACCGGCACGCGACCCAGTTCTCCGCCGCGGTCGTGGTGAAGAAATGCCACAGCGCGGCGGCGGTGACGGTGGTGGGGGCCGATCGCAACGTGAACTCGACCACGCTGGTTCCGTTGCCCCAGTTGAGGTGTCCGGTGGGTGGTGGCGTACGCAGCGGCGGCCACCGGTCCGACAGCCAGGTGAGCTGGAGCAGGCCGGGATGGCGTGGCCCGGGAGTTCGCAGATACAGCGCGCGGGGTTTGACGTTGTCGTCGTGTTTGTCGTCAGCGGTGACGTGTTCGCCGAGTAGTTCGATACCCATCTCGCGCACTTGTGTGCCGCGCGGGGACCGCATCCGATCGCCATCGAGCAGGCCGCTACGGTAGGTCAGATCGAACTGCCAGGTGTGCATGGAGCAAGCGTAGGTTGGCGGCGGTATCGTCACCGAAATAGGCTCAGGCAGGGTCGAATCGGTGCAATTCGGTGCAGCCGAGGGTGCCGTCGGCGAGCGCGCGCAGCGGACCCGGCACCGGCAGATCGGCCCGAGTAGCGGCGACCATGGCGACCGCGCGCGAGACCACGTAGTACACCCCGGTCCGGGCTGCGGGGAGTCCGTCGACGCGTGTGCCGAACTGTCGTCGCCGCACTGCGACAGGGACGCTGTGCGACCCGCACAGCTGCACCGGAAAGGTCGACGATCCGCACCGGGCGCGTCGCTGGGGGGGCAGCCGACGCGTGGTGTTCGCGGCGACTATGAGCACGACCTCGTGCGGAGTGAGATTGATCAGCACCATCGCCTGCCCGACGCGTCAATGCTGTTCGCAGCGTGGGTGATAGCGGACTAGATCAGCACATCCCAGGACGCCGTGCGGGGCCCGCACCCGCATTGTCCCCGGAACCACCAGGTCACCAAGGTCGGCACGCAACAGCGCGACCGCGCGCGAGACGATGAGGCACACCCCGTCGACCGGCGCAGGCAGGCCACGCACCAGCGTGTCCGGGGTCAGATCACGGACCGGGACCGGGACCGGGAGGGGGTTGGGCAGCCGTGTACTGAACACATCGTCGGTGACTCGGGCGATGGTCTCCCCGGCCGGCACCCGCAGTGGGCCGGTGGCGGTGAACAACACAATCGGGTGGGGGTGGTGTTGACCAGTCGCATGTCCTCGTGCCTTTCAGCTGATCGGCTGGAGTCGAACGGAACGGTTACGCGCGGCCGGACCCGGCAATAGCACGCCGTCGGCGGTGATGTCGGGCACGAACTCCGCGAAATCTGTTCCGACGCCGCGCGCGATCAGCCGATCAGCGGCGATGCCTTCGTCGAGGAGCACCTGGCGTACGGATTCGGCTCGCGCGGTTGACAATTCGATGCGATCGCGACCGTGCCCCGGTATTCCGGTGGCGGTCGTTCCGGTGATCTGCAGCCGCATCCCGGGATCGGCGCGTAGGGCCGCGACGACTGGGGCCAACACCGCGCGGGCGGCGTCCGGGTTGACGAACTGTTCGCTCTCGGGCAGGAACCGCAGGGTGTTGCTGTCGAGGACGGTCGGTGTCGCGGCGAAGGCGGGCGTCGCGGGGGCCGACACGAGCGTGACAGGGAACGGGGAACCGGTAGGAGCGCGGTCGGGAACGGTGTTGAGGAACGAGATACATGACGCGCCGGCCGTTTCCAGCACTGCCCGATAGATCGCGCGCAGGTGTATCGACTGCGCGTCGGTCAGCGGTTGCTGGGGGCTCGCGGTCGAACCGATTCCGGCCAGCAGCACCGCGACCCCCGAGAGGTCAGGCAACGCCGCTGCCTGCCGCAAGAACTCAGCCACCTCGCCAGGGTCGGCTCCCAGCACACCTGGCTGCGAAAAGTCTAGCGGCGGAACGGTTTGCAGACCCGAATCGATCACCAGCACGGTCGGCGTCCCGCTGCCGGTCCGCGCGGCCCGCGCCGCGACGAGAAGCGCCCCGATCACATCGACCTCGTGCGCGTCGGCCCGCAGGGTACCCAACCGCGCGCTCACCTCGACGATGTCGGCATCGACCCGCTCCCGCCGAGCCCGCTCATTGGCGGGCAATGTCTCGGGCACGAACTTCGCGCGCACCGTCGGAGACCCATCCGCATCGACGAACACCACCGACCGTCCATCCCTAACCATCCCCACGATCACCTCCCGCACCGGCCCCTCCACCCGCGGGCCGAGGCGAATTCTGCCGCATGGCGGCGACCACCGCGAGCGACCCCGACCCGGCCGCACATTCCAGGTCGCTGCTCGGTGCGGACTGCTCGGTCCCGCAGGCGGCGATCACCGCGGCGGACACAGTGAGGGCGAGGACTGGCCGACGACACATACGATCTCCTTGACTGGCGCGCGTACACCTGCCATCCGGGACCGAAACGCCGAGCGATTCACAGCGTTGTGGGTGCGCGGACACGTTTCCGCAGGTCAGAGCGCTGCACGTGAGATTGGTTGTGGAACATGATCGTTCAGGAGGGGGTGCGCGGATCGCCGGTGTGTCGTTGCAGGTCAACGGGGGTAAAATCGAGGAGCTGTTACGCGCACGCGACTCCCGCGAGGGAACAGAAACGAAAGCCATAGTGACACTCCTTGGTGAGGTGCGTGTTACGCGCACGCGACTCCCGCGAGGGAACAGAAACAGTTTTCTCCTACGTCTTGATGAACCCTTGTGTTACGCGCACGCGACTCCCGCGAGGGAACAGAAACGAGTCGACATGACTTTACTCCCTTGTGCTAATGGTTACGCGCACACGACTCCCGCGAGGGAACAGAAACAGTTTCTGTTGAGCGGACTTCGCGCCCATGGGGTTACGTGCACGCGACTCCCGCGAGGGAACAGAACCTGCGATTTCCCGGACGTTTGAGTCCGTATGGAAATTCTGGTCCCCGAAGTCGTCTGCGAATGGCAGGCGAAGGGAATGTGGATGTCTGGCGGATTACTCGAGGCGATTGTGGCGGATGCGAATCTGTTGCAGGCGTGGCTGGTGTCGGAGGCTCGATTGGGAGAAGAGCCCGTGCCGCATGCGGAAGCGGTGGCACTGCGGGACGGACTGCTTGCCAATCTCGCCGCGATCGGGACGGCGTTGAGATCGGGGACGTGGGAGCCCGGGCCACTGCGGCGTGCGACGATCGCGAAAAGTGACGGCGGACAGCGGGTTCTGCACATCCCACCGTTGGTCGATCGGGTCGCTGAGCGCGCGATAGCCGCGGTGTTGACCGTTTATCTCGATCCGCAGTTGCAACCGGACAGCTATGGGTTTCGGCCGGGATTGGGGGTCGAGGACGCGACCGGCGCGTTGCGGGGGCAGATCGCCGATGGGCAGCGATGGGTGATTCGCACCGATATCGAGGAGTGTTTCGCCTCGATTCGCGTGGAGCAATGCTTGGCGGAGTTGGCACGGGCGGTCGATGATCCGGCCGTGGTCGCCTTGGTGGCGAAGGCAGCGCGGCGGTCGGTGGGTGAGCGCGCGGGTATCGGGTTGGCGCAGGGCTCGCCGTTGTCGCCGATATTGGTGAACCATTTTCTGGACGGGCTGGACAGGGCTGGTTGGGACGAGGGTGTCTCGGTGATCAGATATGTCGACGACATCGCTGTCACCGCGACTTCGCGGGCAGAGGCTGAACGGCAACTCGCCGTCCTGCGACGGCTCGCGAAACAGCGTGGCCTGACTCTGACGCCGCACAAGACACGGATCGTCCGGGCGGATGATGGAGTCGACTTCCTCGGCACGGTCGTGCGATCAGCGACGGTCGGCGCCGGCGCGCGCCTGACCGATCCGGCTCGCGCCACCGTGCACATCACCCGGCGCGGGTCGGCACTTCGGGCTTCTGGCAGTCGGTTCGTGGTCACCGGTGCTGGGCGGAACTTTCGACATCCGGCGGGCCGTACCCGGATGATTGTGTGTGCCGACCGTGTACTGATCACCTCGGCCGCCCTCGGCCTCGCAGCCAGGTCGGGAGTCGGGCTAGTGGTGGTCGACCCGCAGAACGAGCACCTGATCTTCCTCTCTCCCAACAGCGGCCGGTACGAGGTACTTCGAGCACAATACGCCGCCGAGGAGGATCCCGCACGCGCGCACGCTGGCCGCCGCGATGGTACGAGCCAAGATCACCAACGGACGAATCCTGCTCACCCGCACCAAATCTCGTCGCGACGCGGTGCCCCACCCCACTGCCGCCCGCCTCGACAGGCTTCGTGATCACTGCGCGAACGCGACCACGATCGCCGGCCTGCACGGAATCGAGGGCGCCGCGTCGCGCATCTACTTCGACAGCCTGCGCGCGTTGATCCCCGCCGACTGGGGCTTCGTCCGTCGCAACCGTCGTCCACCGAAAGACCCGATCAACGCCATGCTGTCCTACAGCTACACCATCCTCGCCGCCGAGGCTCGCCACGCCGTCGAACTCGCCGGCCTCGACCCGACCCGGGGCTTCCTCCACACCCGGCACCGGGGCCGCCCCAGCCTCGCTCTCGACCTGATGGAGGAGTTCCGCGCCCTCGTCGTCGACACGACCATCCTGCGACTTATCGCCACCCGCGCCGTCAAACCCGAGGGATTCACCACGAGCGTCAACGGTTGCCGCATGGACCAACCGACCAAGCGCGCCCTCGTCGAAGCGCTCGAGCGCCGCCTCCTCACCCGCGTCGTCCATCCAATACGCCGCACCCCGATGTCCTACCGCGACTGCATCGAGCACCAAGCCGTCCTCTTGGCGAACGCAATGGTCACCGGCGGCACCTACCAGCCGATGTTGTGGCGGTAGGCCATGTCTCGCGCGCTGGTCGTGTACGACATCGCCGACAACCTCCGCCGCGCCACCCTCTCGGCGCTGCTCACCGAATACCGGCCGCGCGTCCAACTGAGCGTCTTCGAAATCGAGCTGCCGACCGCTGCGGACCGCGTCATCCTGCTCTCGCGCATCCGCGCGGTCATCGACCGCCGCGAAGACCAGGTGCGAATCTACGAGATGCCGGTGCACGCCACTTCCCGCACCATCATCGGCGAGCGAGTACTGGAGGAACGCCGTGGCTACTACATCGTCTGATCGGACGGCGTGTCATCGCCGAGGTGCGCGCACCCATCGATGCAGGTCAGGGCATCGTGGGCGATGTCGGAACTGAAACAAGATCGTTCGGGTGGGGGTGCGCGATTTCGGGCTATGTCGTCGCAGGTCAGACGGGGTAGAATCGGCGAGCTGTTGCGCGAACGCGCGTCCCGAGAGGGAACAGAAACAGCCATATCGGCTCCTTACTTGAGTGAGGTGCGTGTTGCGCGAACGCGCGTCCCGAGAGGGAACAGAAACCCTCATGCTAACCATCCTCCTTGTGCCGAAAGTTGCGCGAACGCGCGTCCCGAGAGGGAACAGAAACCCGAATTGCCCCGCGTCATATTTTCAACCTTCTGTTGCGCGAACGCGCGTCCCGAAAGGGAACAGAAACGCGTTGCTCGGCGGACTTGCTGAAACAGGAAGGTTGTGCGAATGCGCGTCCCGAGAGGGAACAAGACGGTCCCGTGAGTTGGCGCGAGTGAATTAATCGGAGATCGGGTTTCCTTCGCATTCGGTTGCGTAATGGTGCCAGAGTGCGGCATCTATGATCAGCACAGCCACCCCGCCGAGTCGATGGTGAGTCCGCTCGCGGTCGGCAGTACCATCGCCAGCGCCGAGCTGACCAGCGGAACCTCTACGATCGCGGCGACGAGAAGCAAACTCTTGCAGGCGATCTCGAAGGCGATGACAGCGATGAACGGCCACCCCAAGTAGCGGTGCAGCAGGCGCGCTGCTGTGCTCAGTCCCGGTGGTCGGCGTCGGTGGTCATGGCGGATTCGAACGAAGTCATCGCGGCGCTCCGAGTGGTGGGTCGTGAGCACAACCTCTCCAGGATCAGATGCGGGCCCGCGCTCGCTCACCGATGACGCCCGACAGCCGTGATGAGATCCGGGGAATCGGTAGGTGGGGCATTGACACAGTCGCGGCCGGTGAAGCTTCTATCAGCATGGGGCGGCCAGGGGACGTTCGATGACCACCGTCCACCGATCCGGATACCTGCGCGCGCCCCACTCGCGGTCGCCGCCATCACACCCAGCAGCACGTCGCTCGCCACTGCCGTCAGTTCGACCATCCCGACGGACGGTGCACCGACCGCCGGCGACGCCCATGAGTGACCACGACCCTGACCACGCACGGCCACCCAACAGCGCGGACATTATCGTCAGCGGCTCGCCGTGAGCTGCTTTCACACCCGATCGACAGGACGGTTTGCTCGACGCAAGTGTTGATGCGCTTCATGCCCTGCTGATCGGGGTGGAGGTCACGGAGCCGAGTCCGGTAGGCGTGTAGCGGCCGATCGATGCGATTTCGGCGAACGCGCAGAGGGTCCGGAACCAGGTGAGGGTTGTGTCGGTTGTGCTCGCGCACCGCAGATCGAGGTCGAATTCGAGGGGGGTCTCGCGGATGGCCGGGGTGTGGAGTTCGAGTTTGGTGGCAATTTGGTGCGGGTTGCTCGGTCCGCAGCGGCGGACTTCGATGGCGCAGGTCGACAACAGTTCCTTCATGACGTTGGCCGGGACCGGCTGGGCAAGAGCTAGTTTCGCTGTGCCGGGCGGTGTCCAGGTGGTGACCAGTTCCCATCTGTTGGCGATCGCGTTGAGCAGATGGTTGGCGCTGACGTAGTCGGTGTGGTCGCGTTTGAACAGGACGCCGGAGCGGGTGCGGAGTCGGCACGCTGACCAGTTTTCGGTGTCGGTGTTGTCGGTGAAGTAGTGCTCGAGCGCGGCGACGGTGACCGCGGTCGGGGCTTGTCGTTGGTGGAAGTCCACGACACTGGTGCCTTGACCCCAGTTGAGGCGGCCCGATGGTGGGGGAACCCGCAGGGGCGGAAAATGATCCGACAGCCAGGTCACCTCGAGTAGTCCCGGGTGTCCGGGGCCGGGTAGCTCGAGTCGGAGCGCACGGGGTTTGAGTTCGTTGTCATGGTTGCCGTGTTCGGTGGTGTGTTCGCCGAGTAGTTCTATGCCCATTTCGCGGATCTGGGTGCCGCGTGGTGCGCGAATGATGTCGCCGTCGAGTTGTCCACTGCGGTAGGTCAATTCGAGGGTCCAGGTGCGCACCGATCGAGGGTAGCCGGTTAGTGACTTGCCCGGAGGCTGTGGACGTTCGCGACAGCGCCCGACAGGAGATGTCGGGCCGCTGCGCTCACTGCCTATTTCTTCTGTTTGGTCTCCTGTGCTTTGCGCCGCATCTCGGCGGCGAGGGCCTTGCGGCGCTCCTCGTCACGTTGGCGACGGAGTTTGTCTTGTTCTTTCGCGTACCGCACTTCGCTGGTTTGCGGGGTCAGGGGTGGCTGGTCGATGGGCATTGGGGCTCCTCGGGTTAGAAGGGGGGGACATTCTGTGTATCCGGGACCGAATTCGCTTCCGGCCGTGGACTGGTCAGCGTGAGCAGCGTGGACAGTGACGGTCGAGTCGCGGCCGTTCGCGGCGGTGGTGGAATCGAACAAGGTCGGCGCAGCCGATCTGGCCGTGGGGTGGGCGTACCCGCAGCGCACCCGGGACGAGCAGGTCTGTCCGCTGCCGACACAGCATCGCGATCGCGCGCGAGACGATGTACCGCACGTCGTTCTCGGGTGCGGGTAGGCCGTGGACGGTTGTGCCGAGGGCTAGATCGCGGACGGGAACGGGTAGGGCGTTCGACTGGTTCACCTCGATCGCGGGGTCAACGATCCTGGCCGGGGCGGTGGCGGCGGGCAGTCGCACGTGGCCGTTGTTGGTGAACAGGACGATTTCGTGGGGTGTGGTGTTGACCAGTCGCATCGGTGATGGTTCCTCTCAGCGGATCGGCTGCAGCCGGACTGAACGGTTGCGGGCAGCGGGACCGGGCAACAGGGTGCCGTCGGCGGTGAGGTCGGGGATGAACTCGGGGAAATCGGTGCCGACGCCGCGGACGGTGAGCCGATGGACGTCGACGCCTTCGCCGACGATCAGGATGCGCACGGATTCGGCTCGCGCGGTGGACAGTTCGATGTGGTCGCGGCCGTGACCCGGAATCC
Source organism: Nocardia sp. NPDC058705 (assembly GCF_042749305.1). Classification (NCBI taxonomy): domain Bacteria; kingdom Bacillati; phylum Actinomycetota; class Actinomycetes; order Mycobacteriales; family Nocardiaceae; genus Nocardia; species Nocardia sp. NPDC058705. The sequence goes on from NZ_JBHYRN010000005.1 coordinate 18,759, forward strand.
CGGTGGAGGTGGTCCCGGTGATCTGCACCCGCAGGGTGGGGTCGTTGCGTAGGGAAGTGACGACCGGTGCGAGAACTGTGCGGGCTGCGGCCGGGTCAGCGAATTGTTCGCTGTCTGGCAGGAATTGGAGGGTGTCGCTGTCGAAGACGGTCGTGCCGGCGGAGAATGTCGGCGCGGTGGGAAGCGCGACCACGGTGACGGGGTACGGGGAGCGGCCCGGAGCGCGATCGGGAACGGTGTCGAGGAACGCGACGCAGGGCGCGCCGGCGGCGGACAGGATGGCGCGATAGACCGCGCGCAGATGTGTGACCTGTGCATCGGTGAGTTGTGCTTGATGGTCGGCGGTCGCGCCGAGTCCGGCGAGCAGCACTGCGACGCCGGTAAGGTCGGGCAGTGCGTTCGCGCGCTGCAGGAACAAGGTGATCTCGGCGGGATCGGCGGACAACACCCCCGGCTGGGAGAAGTCCAGGGGGCAATGGTTTGCAGGCCGGAGTCGTGGAGCAGGACCATGGGTGCGCCAGGGCTCGTGCGGGCGGCGCGGGCCGCGACGGTGATCGCGCCGAGAATGTCGGCTTGATCGGCGTCGGCGCGCAGCGTGCTGAGCCGCGCGGTGACCTCGACGGTGTCGGCGTCTGCCCGCTCGTCGCGTGCCCGCTCGTTGGCGGGTGGCGGTTCCGGGACGAATTTCCCCCGGACAGATGGTGACCCGTCGGTGTCCACGAAGTACACCGGTTGTCCGGCACGCACCGTGGCGGCTACCGCATCATGAACCGCGCCGTTGATCCGAGGTCGCGGCGAATTCTGACGTATCGCGGCTGCGACAGCGAGCGGGCCCGAACCTACCTCGCACACGGGGTGGGGTCCAGGCTCGGCATTGTCGGAGCCGCAGCCGGTCACCGTGCCAGCAGCCACGGCGGAGGTCGCGAGTGAAACAAACAGGCGGCGCATGGGAGCTCCTTCGAACTGTGGTGTCGCGCTTGGTGTCGGGGACCAGATTGGTGATGTGGACGCTGTGCATGGGTCGCGGCCGCGTAGGGTCCGGGATGCGCAGTAGTGGAGACCGTCCACTTGCCGGGGAACCGATAGGTTGAGTGATGTGACCGCGCTGGGCTGCGAAGTCTCTCCTCGGCGGAGGGTGGGAGGTGCGCGGCAGCATTTGTGCTGGTCAAGAGGTTTTGGTAGTTGTTGAAAGTGAAGCAAGATCGTCCAGGTTGGGGTGCGCGATCTGTCGGTGTGTCGTGCCTGGTCAGCGGGGGTAAAATTGAGGAGCTGTTGCGCCCCGGCGCTTCCCGAGAGGGAACGGAAACGCACCGTTTTCCAGCGTGTACATGGCCATGATGGTTGCGCCCCGGCGCTTCCCGAGAGGGAACGGAAACCCGGATACTGTCATCTTGTTAACTCCTGGACTCGTTGCGCCCCGGCGCTTCCCGAGAGGGAACGGAAACCTTACGGTGGTTACCTGATGCATTACAGTCCTCTCGTGGTTGCGCCCCGGCGCTTCCCGAGAGGGAACGGAAACACTTCATGAAGTCGCATCGCTGGAGGTCAGCTGCTGAGTTGTGCCCAGGCGCTTCCCATGAGGGGAGGCGCCTTCTTCGGTGTGCTCTTGGTGGCTGAGTTCGGTCCCGGATCTCTCCTGTGAAGGAAGGAGCGGGGCGATGGTGAGCGAATTGTTGGCCGCGATCACGGCAGACGCGAATCTGCTTCAAGCGTGGACCATCTCGGAGAGTCGTCTGCCGGACGAACCAGTTCCACACGAGGAAGTGTCCGCGTTCCAGTCTTCGCTGTTGCGGAATCTCGAACAGGTCGGAACGGCACTGCGGGAACAAACCTGGTGTCACGGACCGTTGCGCCGCGTCGCTATCCCGAAAAAGGATGGTGGGCAACGGGTTCTGCATATTCCGCCGCTGGTTGATCGTGTCGCGGAACGGGCGAACCGCGGGATCCAAAGTCGAAGCCGAAAGGCACTCGCGGTACTGCGCCGGATCGCCCGCCACTCCAAGCTGGCGCTGTCGACGGGCAGGACGCACATCGCGCACGCCCGTGACGGCGTCGACTACCGCCGACAAAGCGCGCACTCATCGACGAACTCGAACGCCGCAATCTGATCCGGGGTTGTTCACCTGATCCGTCGCGCCCGGTTCTCTTACCGGGACCAGGTCAGGATCTACGAAATGCCGCTGCACGCCACATCTCGGACCATCCTCGGTGAGCGGGTGCTCGAGGAACGTCGCGGGTACTACATCCTCTGAACGGGGAGGCAGGGGTGCGCGCAAGCATTCGTGCAGGTCAGGGCGTTGTGGCTGAGATAGGGAGCGAAGCATGATCGTTCAGGTGGGGTTGCGAGATTTATCGGCGTGTCGTTGCTGGTCAGAGGGGGTAAAATCGGGGAGCTGTCGCGCCCCGGCGCATCCCGTAAGGGAACGGAAACCACATTGATTGGTCATCGACGACCTGTCTTCGTTGTTGGTTGCTCACGGGCGTGTCCCGCGAGGGAACGGAGTCCCCTGTATCCCAACCTTGTTCGGCTTAGGTTGTTGCCCCTCCGGGCATATTCTGCGAGGTAAACGGAAGTTCAGGCGCCTTGTTGAGGCTCCCATCGAGCTGATGTCCGGGCGGCCGAGCGGTCCTGGACATGGTTCACGGCGAAGGGAAGTTCGTGGCGGGTCCAGACCTTATGGTCGCTACTGTCGGGTTGAACCCGGTGCCGGTGGTGTTGGCTGTTCTGACCAGAAAACCTGATCGAGTGATCCTGGTGCACAGCACCGAGTCTGCCGCCGTGTCGATACGTATCGCCGCACTGATCAGCAGCCTGACCGATATGCTCGCTCCCGAGGTTGATCGTTGGGATTGTGGTGGGGCCGAGGGCTTCTCGAGTACCCTTGAGTCGTTCAAGCGGTTGGCCGACGAAATGCTGGGTGGCGCAGACACCTACCTGTTGGATTACAGCGGTGGCAACAAGATCATGACGGCATGTGCGGTGTGGATGCATCTGCGCCATCACTGCGGGGGTGGGGAGCGGCAGCGGTCCTACGTGGACAATCAGACAGGCATGCTCGTCACCGGGTCGGCTGAGGACGCGGCGCTGACCGTTGTCAACGAGGGTCTGACGCTGTCGAATCTTGCTGAGTTGCACGGATATGTGCTTGATGACATCAAATTGGACTGGCAGCGGGCTCGGACAGTGGAGGTCGCTGATGTTCGGAGCCTGATCGTTGACGTTGACCGCGAACGTCCTCAGGTGGTTCGGCTCCAAGAGCGTCTGGCGCGGCTGACGCATGCGGCGGGTATTGAATCGAGGTGGCTCGACGAGGCATTCGAGAACAAGCGACGCGCCCGGGAGAAGGTTCAAATAGTCAAGGGACTCGCGCGGGAGTTGCTTGCTGTGTGTCTGCTCGCGCCGTTGGTGGACGACGGCGTTGAGGCGATGTTCTCAGTTTCCGTGACGGACCCGACTCGGCCTGGTCAGCGTCGCCTTGCCGAGCTTGATCTGCTTGTGCGGCAAGGGCATCGGGTCCTTCATGTCGAGGTCAAGTCAAGTGCCGAAGGGGCGCGGAAAGAGCTCGGGCAGCGAACAGCGTTCTCGCGGTTGGTGTTCGGTTCGGCTGCGGAGACCGCGACTGCGGCCACCGAAGGCTTCGTGCGGCATAACGGATGCGACTGGGAGGCTCTGACGACTAAACGGGAGGAGTTGACACGAGCCGCGCCCTGGTTGGGCAAAGTATCGATATGGCGGCTGGAGGCCGACTCTGACAAGGGTGTCGAGTTCGCGGCTGGTCTGCGGAATTGGTTGGCAACCGCGCCGGATCCAGGTGCGGTTGGCAATCCCGGTCCCGCCGTGAAATCGAACAGTGCCGTTGTCCCGGCCATTGGTACGAAGCTGGCAGTGATCGCTTCGTTGGAGCGAGTCGGTGATCTGTCCGATGGTGATGTGGTGGGGGTGGGAAATGGTGATCCTGCCCGGAATTCATGGTATTTCGACCGGTGTGAGGATCTGGGTGTTGAGGCCGACGAGGAGGTGACGGTGTTGCGCGGGTTCAGCGAGGCCGCCACTGTCGAGTTCGTGCCGGAAGCTGCTGCCGCGATGGTGACTCCCGGGCCGAAGGGAGTAACGGCAGGCTTGGTTCGTGCCGTTTATGCGGGCAACGGAACCGTCGGCCATGTTGGGCTGGACGGTCGTCTGCATACGTTCAGTGGGACGGAAGACCCTATGGGCGAAGAGCATGCACCCGCCGCGGGATATAGCGCGCGATGGGCCGACGTCCTGGATGGTCGATTCGACCCATACGTCAAGCAAGATGGTGCGCGAAAGTCGGTGCGCTCGGTGGCCGACTTATTGCGGGCGTGTTTGGCCGACACAGATGTCGAGTTCTGGTGGCCTGTCGAGCCACGGGTCAAGCATGTCCGAGACCCGCGCCCCGAGTTGCTGATCACGGGACGCTACGGATGTTGCTCGGTAAATGTGTTGCATCTACCCGAAGGCGAATACCCCTCGCCGGGGAAGATTCAGGCACAGAGAGAGCGTGGGGACGCCCAAAAAAAGCTGGACAATGAGGTCAAGCGGTACCGATTCGGCGTATTGTCCGCCTCCGCTGAAGCGGCGAACATGCTGGGCGATGCGCACCGGCCGCTCGTCGTGTTGCACAATCGGCGCGGAGCACGCGCACTCGGCAATCGGAAAGACATCGTCCGTGCGACGCTGATGAGCCATTCCGACAATCAGTGGGAAAGATTCGCTGAGATTGACCGCTGGCTGCCTCTGGGATTGTGGTCGGATGCGGATGTCCCGGCGGTACTTATCGACCGGGAGGCGGTCATTCAGCATCTCAACGGCCACCAGGGTTAGCGGGTCAGCCGCCGATCTCGAAAACTCCCAGCATGGGTATCTTCGCGCGGTGCCCACTCACACCCATTTCGGCGGTAGCGGCCGGATCGGGGCGGGTGTTCCAGCGTGCTGCGGTGAGCCACGCCGCGACGTGTTCGGGCCAGGACTGGTTGGTGACGCGGTCATGATGCCAAGTGGCGTCGGCCTTTTCGGAAGTCCAGCCGACTGCGCACCGAAAGGCGGTGATGAATTCGGTGCCGTCGTCGGCGACGATTCCGTCTTCGGTCAACGACAGGTAGCGGTCGGGGGTGTGGCGGAAGAGGTCTGCGGTGATCGCGACCGAACCGAGCCCCAGGGATTGGCCGCCACCGAGTTTGTGAGCGAAGGGGTGCCCGCTCTCATTGTTGGTGGTGGGGAAGCGTAGGACGAAGAGAAGGGCGCCGAGTTCAGCGTCGGTGAGGTTGGTGAAGGTGAGGCGGGCGGTGAAAGTGGTGCCGATCGGCAAGGGGGCGAGCGTTGTTGAGGTTTCGTCGCCTTCGTGGGGGTCTTGAGTGTTGTCGGTGACCTCGGCGGTCAATGCGTGATGGGATTCGACGGCCGTGCGCCACTGCTGCGCGCCGCCGTCGGTACCATCAGTGGGCCAGTGATGCCAATACCGTTCCCGTCCACGGTATTTCGGCGTGTTGTTGCTGTAGTCGATGGAGGGGGTGTGGGCGGTGGCTGTGGTGCCGGTTTCGTGGTTGCCGCCGTCGGGGGACAAACGGGTGTGGGCCGATTGAGGATTCGGGGATAGCAGCACGACGGGCAGCGCGGCGAGCGGGGTGACGCCTGTTGTCGCGGTCGCGTGGCCGACGCCGATGCGGGCCGCGATTTGCTGGTCGCCGTCGATGGCACCGAGCAGCGCGATGACCGCGTCGTTGGTTTGTACCGGAGTGCCGATCTTGCCGGCCCACGTGCCGCCGCCGTTGGCTACGGCTTCGGCGACGGTGTGGGTGGCGCGGATCGGGAACCCGCCACTGCCGCCCAGAAACGTGACTTCACCGTTCTCGGCGTCGAAGAATATGGGCCACCCACCCTTGCCATGCAGGTCGGCGGGTGTCGGGAACCCGGTCCAATATGGTTGGCGCAGAGTGAGTTCCAGTGTCTTCAACGTGTCGCCGTTGACGCGTATCGGTGCGTGCGCCCCGTGGTAGGTGTCTTTGGCGCTGGCGGAGAGAGCGGTGCCGGGATCGGCGAGTAGATAACAGTTGCGGGCAACGTGGGTGACCTCGCCGTTGCTCTCGTTCGCACGGGACGTGGCGACGCCGTTTGCGTCGAGATTGCTCAAGTTGGTGGGGAAGAAGGTCAGGGGCTGGGCGACAGGGGTGTCAATCTGGGACCGCCGCGCGTCGAGGTAGTGATCGAAGGTGTGCTCGCCGTAGCCCTTCTTAGGCGGTGGGGCCACGATCTGGATCGCGGATTGGCCGCAGGCGAGTCTGGCGGTGGCGTTGGCGCGCGCGGTGGACTCGTCGCGCCCGATCGCGAACACGACCGGGCGGGGTATCGCATTGACCCGCACGCGCGCACATACGACATGAACACGCGTTCCACGCAGTGCGCGGAGAACGTCACGCACATCACCGGAAGCGCCGCCCAACAGGTCCTCCCGGACGACCCTCCACTGCGCTGAGGGCACTTTGCGGCGATTCCCGAGCTGCTGCTGCGGGCACTCCCGCACGTACGCGGTGTCGGACTTGCCATCCCAGTCGAGCAACCCGACTCGTTGTTTGCCGACCTTGGCCGATGCGCCGCGGCGCTGCAGGTAGGCGTTATGCCGGATTTGAGCGACGTCACCGTCTTTTCCACGGACCGGATGTCGTTCCAGCACTGGAATATCCAACTCGGCAGGAAGCCCGAGTGCACCGCCGAGGACTGTAGCGAGTTCGGCGCGCAGCATTCCGCGCAGTGAGAAGGCAGGAATGGCGTGACGGCCGTTGTCTACCGGCCAGCGAAAGGGGTGCTTGTCGGTACATTGGCCGACGTGCAGGGGAGTCAGGGCGGTGATCGTGAGGTCGATATGTCCGGTATGCGCGCTAGGCAGCAGTCGGTCGAATGATCGGGTGGGGTCCACGTCGGGGGTCTCGTCACCGGATGGCCACAGCTGCGCGGCGGTGACCGTCGGGGCGAACGGCACGAACGTGTACGGGGCGGTAGTGGGTCGGATGCCGCCCGCGTTGTTCGGCGACGGCTTCTGGATGCCGGTGTGGCGGCGTGGGTTTCGCGATTCGATCGCGGCGGTGTCCTGGACCATCGGTGTGCGGAACTTGCCAGGCTTGTTCTTCCTCGCGGGCATCAGACCTCCTCGACGGGGTGGGGGTTGTCGCCGTAACCGGTCCACACCACGGCTGCGACTCGGACAGCGCCGGTGACCGCGTCGGTGGTGAAGTATTCGGTGGTGTGCGCGTAGCCGCGCTCACCGGTGAGCACCCATGGCACGACCGCGAGCTGACCTGATCCGTGCGTGAGTATGGTGAAATGGGTTCTGACCTGGCGAACTGTGCTGTCGGTGGCGATGAGGTAGGACCGCTGACGAGGCCGCACAGGACCGTCGGGTGCGGGGCCGGTTGCCTGAACCGGCCCGGCAGGGCAACGATTCGTGCGCGGTGGATCCGTGTCGACGACAGTCGGCCGGAACTGCCATGCCCGCCAGATGCCGTCGATGCGGGCGACGACGACCTCGCCGTCAGGACCGAAGAATCGCAGGCGTTCCAGACCTGCGGCCGGGCCGCTGCGGGGATGCCCGACCTGCGCACGGTCGAAGGCTTCCGAACCCCAGTGCCAGCGGTTGCCGTCGCGGACCGCGACGTCATAGCCGTGGAGATACGCGGCGAACGCGTGCTGGTAGGCAGCAACGTCATCAGGTAGCTCAGCGGCGGGGGAGCCGGTAGACCGGTCGACCAGCGTCTGAGCTACCGCGGAGTCGAGTTCGGTGACATCGAGTCCATAAACGGGCCCGATCATGGTGTGCCCCTGGTGATTTCGGTGACCAACGCGGCGACATCCGCGTGGACAGACGGGTCTTTCACGGTTTCGGTCCACGACAGTTCGCGGGTGGAACCGGTGGTGTGGAAACAGAATCCGACCGATTCCAGTTGCCGGCGGTGTGGGCCGGTGGCAGCGGCGAGCCCGTCGCGCAGGTCTCGCACGACCAACATCAGCAGGCCGCGTTCGGCCGCGGTGACGTCGACCGCTTCGATGCGCAGCAGTCGGCTGCCGCCGTAGTGGGCGGCCACCACGCCCTTGCGGCCCGGAATCGTCGCGCGGGTCAGGGGGTTGATCGGCACGCGGTCGAATACCACCGGTACCGCATCGCTCAGCGGCAACTCGTTGACCGACAGCCGTGAGGGGGTCGCGAGCCGGAAGTCGGGGTCGGCGGGGTGGGTGCCGAACAGGTCGCGCACCAGGGCGCGACCGCGTTCGCGGGCATGTTCGTAGGCGGTGCTCGGTTCGGCATCCGGTGCCAAGAGTGACGCGGCGACGAACTCGACGACCCGGGACGCGGTGGCACGCAACAGTGCTTTGACAGCTGACCCCGAGTCGACCGGGTACTCGCCGGGCACGGTGCGAACGGTAGACGCCAGGACCGACCCCGCGACGGTCTCCGCGACCCGCAGCTGCCCGGTGACCACCACACGATCACCCGTCGGCGGCGGGGGAGCCTCGGGAAGCGGACTGCACCACGGTGAGTCGGTGTCCGGGGTGCACGCTGCCCATCGGGTTCGCAGAACAGTGAGCGCGGTGCGCAACCTCGGTGTCGCTTGCGCGTCGTTGGTGAGGTCGCCGATGCGGTCGTAGGGGGTGGAATACCAGGCTTCGGCGTCGGTGGCATCGTTGGTCAGCGCGAGCCACCGGACCTGCCAATCCTTGGTGGTCACCGCGCCTCGGCCGGCGCGGGTGCGTTGACCGAACCTGATATGCCCGGCGTCGAGGAGTGCGCCCGCCGCGGCCACTGTGTCGACAATGGTCGCCGCCGCGGTGGCGGTGGCGGGATCGTCAGGTCGGGGCAGCCACACCTGCCACACCAGATCGAATTCGGTTCCAGCGGGCACTGTTTCGACGGTGAACACCCCGCCCGGCCGCACCGTGCGGGTCGCGGGGTCGACGGCGTTGCCGGTACGGCGCCGAGTCGACGTCGTGCGGGCGAGCATGTCGTGGGGACACAGCGCTGCCGGGTGATACCCGATGCCGGATTCGTCGATCGGCGCGACCCCGAACACCCTGCCGACACGGGCTCGATCCAGGCGGGCGGCGAGCGCGTGTCGTAACACTCCAGACTGGGCGGTGGCCGGGATCATCGGCGCACCGGTGTGCGGGTCGCGGTGGACCACGATGTCGGACAAGGCATCTTGGGCGGAGCTGTCTGCGATGGTGGTGTCGGCAGTGGTGGTGAGGGTCGCGGTCAGCAACAGTAGATCGTAGGCGGGAGCGAGCCCGCCGACGCCTGCGAATCGCCTCAGTTCGCTCTCGGAGTCGCGCAGTGTGCTCACGGGATCGCCTCTTCAGTGGTGCGGGCGCGCTGGAAGGTCAGTACGACAGCGCGGGCCAATGCGAACATGATCGCGTGGCGATGGCTGTCGAGCCATAACGGCACCGTTGTCGGACCACCCAGATCGACCGTCGCGAGTGGCTGTGTGCAGGCCGCCTGGTCATCGGCGGGCAGTGCCTGCCATGCGTCGTCGGCTCGCTGCGGACTCGCCGCGGCGCGCAGCCATGCACCTAAAGATGTTGTGCCTACCTGAATTCCATTCAGGGTGGCTTGCACGGGGCCTGGGCTTTCGCCGGGCTCAGGCGCGAACGAGTCGAGCAGCGCCAGGAGGTCGTCCGGGGTGTCGAGTGCGGTGCGGAGCCGTCCGAGGAGCGAGACGCCGAGCCCGTTGGTCCCGGTGGTGAGTGTGGTCGCGACCAGCGTCTCGGCGGTGCCACGGACCCAGCGTTGTACCGCGGTGTCGAACAGGTGCTCTTGCAACAGCTCGAGTTGAGCTGCGGCCTTCTCGTCGATGTCACCGGGTGTGGTGTGTGCCGCGCGGGGGATGTGACAGGCGATGGCGTCGTGTACTCGCACACCGGAGGTACGCGGGACCATGGCGAGAATTCCGAGACCGTCGATAACACGGTCACCGACACGATGGGCCAGGACCCGCGTCCAGTCGTGCCCGGACACCTCGGCGCTGACCGCGACGGTGACGACGCTGCCGGCGCCCGCCGCCCAACGGGCGGGCCGCATCCGACCGTATCCGGCGTGCGCGCCCCCGACCTGAGACCTGACCACCGACACCCCATGCGCTGCTGCATCAAAGCCGAAGCGGTGCAACAGAGTACGGACATGATCGCCGAGTGCGTTGGGGTTTGTCGCGCCGTTGCTTGGGTCGGTCAGCAGTGCCGGCGAATGCAACACGAGGTCGACCTCCTCGTGTGGTTCGGTGCTGCGAACCGGAAGGCTCACCGGGCTGTCGCTGAGCCGACCTACGGTGACAATCGCGTCACCACCGTAGGAACCATCGGCACCGGACCCAAACCGCACCAGTTCGCCCTGACGGCGGTCGGTGTCGAGCAGGGCGTGGATGTCCTCGCGAAGGTCCGCTTGCCGCGCGGGGTCTCCGCTGATCCGGAACCACGCACGGAACTGGTGACCGGGTTCGAGCACCGTGAACGAGATCGGCCCGAACCCCGTGCTCGCACCGCCGGCACGCGGCCGAACAAGACGGGTGTGGGTGCGGGTACGGGTCCGCGCGGGCACCCAATCGATTCCGGTGAACGCGGCCAAGCCCCGCACGGACTCCGGGGTGTCGGAACCGGCGTAGTCGGTACGGGCATCATGGGCCAGATCGTGGTCACCGCCGCGGGCCTTCACCCGACGCAAGGTGCGCGGGGTGGGAAACGCGGGGAACAGGGTGTCGTTGGTCTCGACCATCGGAAACCCTGGTGCGACAGCCACATCCCCGGAGACGATAACCCGGTCGAGCTGCGCGGGGTCGCACCGTTGGGCGAGCACACCGCGCAACACTGATCCGTTGATCACCGACAATGTCACCGGCGCGACGGTCGGACCATCACCGCGCAACAACAGCTGCTCGGTCGTGTCGAACACCACCTCGACGAACTGAAAGCCGTTGGCGCCGTGGAGTGGAGCAGGTGTGCTCATCGCTGGTCCTCTTGGGGGAAAGCCAACGCGACCGTCGCGTCGAAATCGCCGTCGAGGCTGCACGTGACGTGGCCGCGATGGTCGGATGCCCCGTGTCCGATCTGCCGCAACGCCAATACGCTCAGGGCCAGGAATCGCAGGTCGTCGGCACTCGGGTTCTCGCGCCAGCTCAGTGGCGCCCGCAACAACACTCCCGGGCGGATCCCGCGCGTGAATCGCAACGACCCCGCCAGTGGTGCGCCGTTGTCCGCGATCGCGGTCTGTCCGATCTCCACGGTGAGCCCCCGGGTGATCTCGCGCCGCACCATCGCCACCGGTGCGAGCCCGTGCTGGGCAAAGCGCCGGCCCAACGCGGCCAACGTGGTGTCGACCTGGGCGGTCGCCGCGGCGGGCCACTTCGCCGCGCCCACACTCAGCAATCGCGGGGTGTTGCCCACCGAGTAGGCATTGCCGAACAGTGCCGTCGCCGAAGTCACCGCAGTCGGGCCGCCCCCGGGGCCTGCCAGTACCGTCAGCGCCGCGTCCCGCAGCCGGGCTGACATCCGGTTCTTGGGGATGTAGGGAATCCCGTTGGCGTCACACACGGTGTCGATATCGACACCGTGTGTGTTGACGGGGTCGGTGCCGACCACACACGGAGTCCGCACGAGCACCTCCAGCATCGATGGCGCGGGAGTGGTCATCAGCCTGTGGCTCCTTTCCAGGCATTGCCGGTGGTGTCGGCCTGGACGGGAGTCAGGTGTTCATCGAGGAGTTCCAGTGCGGCCAGCACGTGACCAGGATCGGGGTCGGCGGGTAGGGCGAGCGGCGAACGGCCTGCGATCTTGCGTGCCCGGTTGAGCTGTTCGACCGCGCGCTGTACTGGGCTTTCACCTGCGGATTTCCCACTGGCGGCGGCGCGGCGCAACGTATCTCGACACCAGCCACGGTGCAACGAGAAGTCCGCGCCGTTGAGTGCGGACTCGGTGCCGCCCAACCACGTGCCGAGGAACGCACCCAGGGAGGAGTCGGGCTTGTCGGCGCGGTGGGCGAACGGGCGGGGATCGTCGATGCCCCACGCCTCGCGGTTGCTGGACACTGCGGCCGGATCGGCGCAGCCTCGATGCCAGTCCACGGCGTGATAAATCGGTTTACGACCGTTGCGGTGTCGAGCACGTGACTTGGCTGATCCGCACAGGGTTTCGGCCAGGTCGTGCGCCTGGACCAGCGGATAACCCGACGGCACCACCGCGATGCCGACGCCGGCCGTCGGTCGCTGCCCGAACAGGTCCGCCAGCACCGTACGCGGGTCTTCGGGCTCGGCATCGGCATCGAGCCAGTCCGTGATCGCGGTGGCCAACCACCACGCGATCCGCGACTCACACACCAAGACCAGGTCGTCACCGGCCAACACCCACGGACGCACGGGCAACACCCATGCCCTGTGCTCACCGGGACCGACTCTGGCGAGCGGGAACTGCATTGTTTCCGGTATGCCGCCGACCACTGGATTGCCGGTCGCGGGATCCGAAATCAACGATCCGGCGATCCGGCTCACAAGATGTGTCCCCAGAGCCGGACCCAACGCGCGTAACGCATCACTTGCCTGCCGCAATCGGGCGGTGGGGTTTTCGCCGGCCGCGAGTGCCTTCAGCAGGCGACCGATCCCGTTCAGGTCGGCGACGATGACCGCCACCTGACTGGATTCGCCGTGTGTGCGTCCCAGCTGGTCGATCTCGCGGCTCAACGTCAGATGAGCCCGCAGCGGTTCGGGAACAGCGGCGAGGAACTGGCGCACTTGCTCGTTGTGGAACCTTTCGCCCTCGATCGCCGACCGAACGACCTCGCCCGCGCACGCCCGCCTGTCCCGATCCAACATCTCCGCACCTGCTCCGGTGACCGCGCACCGCAACGCCGCCCACGGCGCCTCGCCCGCGATCGACACCGCGGTCGTGTGGCGGGCCGCCAGCAACGCCCGCGGTGCGTCCACCACCGCTTGCGCCACGTCTTCGTGGGAGCAGAAGTCGATGTGCACCACAGGACTGAGAGCGTCCGACACCTCGGCAAGACGCCGGGTGTACCAACGGGCGAACTGATGCGCGAGCTCAGGATTGTCGTCGGTGGCGTTGTCTACCCGCACAGAAATCCGGCCGGCCCCTGCGAACACCAACTCGACTCCGGCGCAAGGATTTCCGTCCAGCACGGCGGTCGAGGTGAGTTGCTCGACCTGGTGGGACCGACCGATGGTGTCGATGAGTGTCCTGGAACGAAAGACGAAGTCCTGGATACCCGTAACCTGGACGTGCACGACAGCGACCACGTCGCTCCCTTCATCAGAAGATCGACTATATGAGCATGCCAGTGTGTTGTCAGGCGAGCAGCGACAGTTCAGTCGTTCGGCCGACAGTGCGCGTGGACTACTGGTCGTCCGGCCAGTCGTCACCGCTCGGCGCTGGGCGGAAACACCGTGGTGGTGGCGTCGGGGTTGGCCTGTCGCTCGGCGATCAGGTGGCGAACGAGTTGCTTGGCCCGTTCGAATCGGTCATCGAGCGACTCGGTCAGTGCGCTCGCGTGCCGCTCGCGGTCGGCGGCCACGATCTGCTGTGCTTGGGCGCGTCGGGTGGCGTCCCGGTGGGCGGCGTCAGCGCGAGCAGCTCGGCGGATGGTCCGGTCGGCGGCGGACCGTGCCAGGTGCAAGGAGAGTGCCTGGTGGCGGGTGGGGGAGTAGAAGCCGACGAGTAGGGCCACGAGCGCGAGCATCGTCATCAACGCCACGGTGAAGGTGGCGTCGGGCCAGAAGGCGCTCCACCAGGCGGTGTGCTCGATTCTGGCGAGATCGGCCGCGTCGAGCGGATCGACACTCGCGGCTATCGCGGCGGAAACGGCGTGGCGGGCAGCGGAATCGGCCAACGATTTGGTGCGCAGGACCGCGATCGCCACCACGACCGCGACCATGGTCACCAGCAGCGCACACGTGGCGAAACCCGGACCTCGACGTGCATCGGGTGTGGTGCGTTGGAGGCGTCGTGATTGGGCGAGCCGGACACCCAGGATGTCCCACAGGGTGATGTAGAGGATCAAGAACGCGATCGCGCCGAGCGTGACCGTGCGCTCGCCCGCGGTGGGGAACACCACCGACAGGGTCGTCTCCATCAGCGGCACCTCGATGATCGAGGCGACCAGAAGCACGCTCTTGCAGGCGATTTCGAACACAATGACGGCAAGGAACGGCCACGCCAGGTAGCGCTGCAGCAGGCGACGGTCGTGTTCGGTCGCGGCGAGATGCTGCGCGTGACGGCTGTCGACCGACAGTGCGGTGTCGAACGAGGTGGTGATCATTGCGGCTCCCTACTTGTGCGTCTGTCTGGGAAGTCCGGGACCGAAATCGAGGCAACGGCTTTCACGCCTGTGAGGGGTTGACAGATGTGGAATCGGACGCCGATAGTTGGTGCACCGTTCTCGGACGGGCATAACTGAAGAATGTGGCTGGTGTCATCCACGCCGGTGCCGTTAGGGCGCTGGCATGAAGTGGAGGACACACCTCATGAACGACTTCACCGACGCCGGCCACCCGTTCCCCTGCACTGCCCGTGCGGGGTCGGATTTCTGTGTCCCCGAGGCGATCCGCGAGCGGTTTGTACCGATGGCGTTGGAGGTCGCGCGTCGTGTTCGGCGCGGCGCCCGCGTCGGTGTGGGACACAGCGCAGCGCTCTCGATCGGTTACCGGGTCGCCGCGCTGTCGGAGGATCCGCGGTTCGCGTTCCAATTCGATCGCTGCTTCGCGTTGTTGCAGCGTGCTGCCCTGTGCCCCGACCACTTCCGTGCCGATGAGGAAGCCGTCGCCGCGAGCATGCAAGGCTCGCGCAGGATTGTGCGGCTGCGCGCGGTGCCGACGGGCCTGCGTTCGGCGATGCTGGTCTATCTGGCCGCTGATCGCGCCCACCGACCGACAGCGGCCAAGGATGTGATCTTCCGACTCGATCGCGCGGTCAAGGACTTCGGGCGCGCATTTCTCGCCGAGACGGCCTTCACATCCCGTCCCGGACGATGCATAGCAGCCTTGCGTGATGCGGACAACAAACCGCTGTTCACCGAGGTCGAAGCCCACGTCGCCGACCTGTTGGTCCGTGGCGTCTCGTTCGGTGAGGCCATCGCGGCCCGGATCGTGCTCGGACGGTGCGAGGACTACGACGCGGCGCAGTACGTGCGTCGGCTCTCGCAGCAGTGTGCCCGCGCCGTCGACGCCGACCGCACCGGATTGTTGGTTCGATGCACCGACCCGGAATTGTCGGCCGCGCTCGACAACGTTCGGTCTGAGGCTCGGTGGCGCAGGGGGAAAGTCGGCGGGGACGGCGAACGCCGGGCCGAAGTTCTGTACGACACGTTGTTGGGGTGGGCGCAGGAATTGTTGGTCGGCAGTCTCGACGAGCACATCGAGCGCACCGGCGTCGAACCCGTTGAACCCGGCCATGTTCCGGCGTACTCCGCGACCGAATACCTGGTGTTGCTGCGGTCGGTTCGAGAGACCAGGTCGTGGAATGGGCGGCGGCTCACCGCGGCTCAGTGCCGACAGGTCGAGACCGAGATCTCGGAACTGACACCGCAGTGACTTCGGCAAGTCGCTGTCGGTGGCCGGTTCGATCTGGTCCCCGAAGTACCGAATAACGCTTGCGAAGGAAGGATTTCACCATGTCGGCGACGAAGAATCCCCCAGCCGCTTCGACCGATCTCGAGGCGGTGGCGTTGAGTATGGAACCTCGGCTGCGGCACCGGGTGACGGCGTGGTGGGCTGGGCGACGCGACGGTCGCAAAGGACTTGTCCCAGACGCCGAGACCGGGCTGACGCCGTACCTGCATCTGGTGTGCGCGGTGAACTCGACGATGGTGGAGTCCGAGCGGTTGCGGACGACACAACAGTGCGCGCCGTTGGACAAGGAACGTGCGCTGCTTCTCGAACGTCGCGAACGGGCCCAGGAATACCTCGATCAGGACGAGGCCCCACCGGACGGATACTCGATGGAGGCAGTACGAGCACGCCGGACAATGACGGCGGCGCAGGCCCGATGGTTGCTCGAGACAGCGCGCGCGACGGAGCGGATTTCCGAAGTCGATGAACTGCGCGCCGAGCGGGTGACGGTGGGGGAGTTGCGGATTCGACGGTGCACGCAGCGGACCGATCAGTTGGTCGCCATCTATTGGCGGATGTTCCAACGCACCCATGCCCACGCCGAGGAGCTGCGCGCGGTGTACCGCGTGCCCGCGGTCCCGATCCCGCCGCACCCACTCAACCCCTGATTCAGCAATAGCGCACACGAGGAGTCGCCATGTTCACCAACCGTTTTCGTCGCCGGCGCGACGTGCTGCCGGTCGACGCGCCGGCCAGCCTTCCCCTGGACCAGTCACCGGTTCCCGACATGGTCGAGTTGGAGGCGGAAGTGACCGAGCGGATCGGCAAACTCATCGCAGCCGGCGCGACCGACGAATTCTGTGCGCACGCCCTCGATGGGTATCTCGATGCGTGGCACGCCGAGGTCGCCGTCAGTTTGGCGGGTTTGGCGATGGAGCAGCGGCGGGTGGACCGATCGTTGGTCGACACGATGCAAACTCGCGCCGACAATGCCTTACGGGCCGCCGAACTGGCCGAGCAGGTGGCACAACGCAATCGAGAACGGGCCGATCGAGCGTGGGCGGAGCATGATCCTGCAGCACCCGTTACTGACACAGAACGCATGAGGTTGGTCCGATGAACAGCCTAGTGGTTGATTCCACAGGAGCAGACGGTCGCGTGGTACCACGGCTGGCAGCCGCTGCCGTTCGTCGAGGAGGTTCGTATCGACGAGGCCTGGACGCTCGATGCTGTGACGGATCGGATCTTTCGCAACATCGGACATAGCTAGAGGCCGGCGTCCACGCGACTGGACGGTCGTGTTCGACTGTTCCCACCCGAGGAAGCCCCGTCGACGCCGCCCGCACGCCGACAAGTACTTCTTAACGGGTGCCATGCCGACCATTGACAGATTGGGCAGGCCATTCCGTTGCCGATCGCAGGAGCATGTCGTAGACATGTACGTACCCGCAGTACGGCGCCCCGTATCAGGGATACGGGGGGCGCGCTCGTTCGACCTATCGGGCTACTCGAATAGGTTCGCAATCGGGTTGGCTGCTCCAGGGGGCATCGCGAGCGCGTGCCCGTCGAGGTACTTCAGCGCTTCGATCTCGTCCTCCGACGCGGCGCCGAGAACGTCGCCGGATTCTGGATCGACCCGCTTGCATCCATCGATTCGGTACCCAGGTCAGGGCGAACCGGCGTTTGTCGGTCGCCGCGCTCCATGTGACGCCCGCGTACAGCGCCAGGAACCGGCCAAGTCGAAAGGCTGCGATTGCGTTCGACCGCGGACCGACCACCCAGTAGCCACGAACGGACAGCCACAGATTGACGCCGCTCGTGGTGAAATCGGCACCGATTGCTTTCGTCGGATTTCGCGACCGTCGATGAAGCCGGGGATGGGCAAGTGGTCCCCGAACTGCGGGCCGGAGGTCTCGGCGCCGCCGGCGCGGCATGGGAGGATTGCGCTTCAGACCGCCGCCCGCCTTATCGAACGATGACGTCCCGGGACCGTATACGCGAACCCTATTTCTCCGTCAGCTTCGTCCTGATGAACGCGAGGGTATTTTGGGAGTCCCGGACGGCGTCCTGATACACGGCTGGGGATTTACTTGCCAAGCTGGCACGGATTGCCAGAGCACTTTCGGCGAGGGGCAAGGCATCGCGTCCACGACCCGTTTCGGACAGATGAATCGCAAGATTGTTTCGCGCCATCGCCAGCGATGCGATGTGCGCTTCGTACATCGATTTGACCAATTGCTCGAAAAGAGCTACGGACTCTTCTCCTGATGCAACGGCATCGTCGTGACGTCTCACATCCCGAAGACGCATCCCCAGGTTGTTCAGCGACATCGCATAATCTCCGAGTTGCGCGCTCGGTCGATCCAGCGCGAGTTTCCGTCGTATCTCCACTGCTTCGAATTGCATGTCGAGTGCCAGGCCATGGGCCTCTGACTCGGCGAGCGCGTGACTGTGGTTCGCCAGCGACATGGCAAGGCCGACGAGGTGGGCGTCGGGATTTGCGCGGGCCAAGTCGCGATACAGGGCGACGGCCCTCTGAGTATAGACAAGTGCCTCATCTTGTAGCCCGGCTCGAATCAGAGCATTTCCGAGATTGTTCTGCGCGAGCGCGTAGTCGGGGAGGTAAGTGGCGGGCTCGCGAGCAGCAAGGCCTTCGAATATCTCGACGGCTTCCTTGATGAGCGGAGCGGTTTCGGCCGACTGTCCGACACTCTTGAGTCGGCGACCGTGGTTGTCCAGGGCACGCGCCAGGTCCGCGAGGACCTGTTCGGCATCTGCGACGTCCGCCGTGCCTCCAGCAAGGCTACGGTAGATTTCGACCGCTTCGATCGATCCTGGAATCGAGTCCTCATCGCGCCCAGCTTCACTCAAGAAGGTGCTGTGGTTGTCCAGCGCCGCGGCGAGATCTGGCAGAGTGACAGGTTGGCGGGTCGCGAGCCTGCGCGCGAGTCGCACTTCATCCGCGGATACTTCGACGGCTCGACTCGTCTGTCCGGAAAGATGAAGCACGATCGCGTAGTTGTTCAAGGAGAGTTTCAGCTCGAAGGCGTTGTTGTCGGAGGCATGATTCTCATAGGCGTCGCGGCAGGAGCTTACTATTTGCGCCGCCGCGTCTGCCGCCTCGGCGTACTTTCCGGCACGATAGAGCCTCAATATGTGCTTATTGAACAACTTTGCGAGCGGTTCGTCATCCGTTCTTGTCGCCAGTCTCCTTTCTAAGAGTGCGGTACTGAAAACTGCTGCTGCGAGATCTAACTCGACATGGGGGCCATTCGGGAGATTGTCATCGAGTATCTCGAGTATCTCGAGCTCGATGTCGGGTATCTCGGCGATCCTGGTCAAGGTCTGGCCACCTGCGCTGATGACACGATGTGGGTGATGCCGAACGAGCGGATAGAGAACCTCTGTCAAGATGTGCGGCCAACGATGTGCGGTTTCCACCAAGACAGTGACAGCATGGGATGTCCAGATCGGCGCCTTCGTACCACTGGACACGAGTGACTCGGGCGCGGAAATGCTCCAGTCGTCCGGCTGCCACTCGGCGAACGTATGGCCGGGGGTACTGAGCCCGATGAGGTCTTCGCCGAGTCGGTCCGGTTGCAGGGGGTCGAAGACGGAATGCGTCTCTGTCGCCGGGTAACAGTACGTGTGGTCATCGATGATCGAGTCGGCACGGTGTTGCGAATCGGCCAGTCCCACCGCCGCGAGTGCCGCGCGCGCGTCAAGACGAGGCAGCGATCCTGTCAACGTGGATGTGACTACTGCCCGGTTCATCACTTCGGGAGGTGTCCCCCGTCGCCCTTCTGGTCGCGCGTGAAGAAAAAACCAATGCGCGCGCTCTCGTTTCAGCAGATGGGCGGACAGAGCATGCGGATCGGTCGGGATGGCCGCAGGGCTCGACATGTCGACGCTGACAAGTGCGGCCATATGAATAGACAGAACCGTCGCGAAAGGGGGCGAGTCCAGGTCGAAGACCTCTGCGTCGACGTTGTTCGATGGAACTTCCAGTGCTGAGCCGAAGGACTTCGCCGCATCGTAGAACAGTTCGTGCCGGTCGATCTGCTCGCCCAGTGGAAGCAGGTGGTGCGTGTGACTGTCGATATTGAACTCACTGTCGATCCGATCCGATACAGCGGTCCACCAGTAGCCTGCGGAGCGGGCAAGCATTAGAACACGCACAACCAGGCCGGTGCGCAGGGACAACGCGTTCATATCGGCGACCAGTCCGAGCAGATCGGTCGGCTGCCACCTGTCGGCGTAGTCGACGACGACCAGCACACCTTGTTGCCCGGTCAAGGTGCTTCGGCTCTCTCCTGTCCATGCCGGGGTATTGGTGACACGCCAGACCGCCCAGCCCGCGGCTTGCGCGTCGGTGACTATCTTGGTAGCGAGCCTCGTCTTGCCTTGCCCGCCCGGACCGCGAAACATATACGCGGACACCGGATCTCCGGCGGCCAACCACGCCGCCACACCGTCGAGTTCGCTGCCGCGCGCAGTGAAGGGCACCAGCTGATAGCGGGGATGGAGCAATTTACTGGGTTGGCGACGTGCTGTCGACGGCGACAGGGCAGCAGGCGCGACCGAGAATGATTCGACCCGGTACGGCGGTCGTCCGGTAGCGACGACGACATCGCCCGAGACACCCGAGATCTGGACGACATCGCCGAACACGACGATGCCGGTAACGGACTGCCCTGCTACGGGCCCATGCCATCCGGTCATCGTTCGACTTCGATGTCACAACCGGGTCGGCCCGTTCGGAGGAAAGCATCTTCATCGACTACTCGATCGACCAGTGAGGATGGTCGCGCCTGAACTGTCATGACTTACCGATCTGTGGGCGTCCCGGTGGGGCGCGGGTTAAGGTGCACGTTTCGGCGCACACCGGAGATCTGGACGGCGTCGCTGCCGATGGTGCTGTCGGCGATGGACTGGGCGATTCGAGGTATCGGCCCGCTCGTACGTTCCGGCGGCGGTGCGGGAGACAGCGATGTCGGCGTTGTGTCTCTCGCTGCGAACGGTCGGAGTGCTTCGGCGAGGGCGCGTTTCAAGGTTAGGTGGCTGCGGTGGACGGTGGAGTCGGGACGGATGACGGTGGAATGGTCACCGGGGAGTGTGAAGCGACGTTCGTCGTCGAAGACGAAGGTCGCCGATCCGGAGCGCACCACGCCGTCGGATTCGCCCGCGATCGCCCAGATCGGGATCGGCACACCCGGCACCCGCGCGGATGCGCAGTGCACGATGCGTTCGATGACCACTTGCTGGGCCGCAGTCACCTCCTCGTTGAGGGGGCGCAGTTGTCGTTCCTGTGGATGTGACCACCAGCGCATCGAATGGCGCAGTGCGCGAAGAAGGTCCGACCCCTGATTCGGGCAGGCGAACATGACGACGCCGACGATGTTCGACAATTCGTCGAGCCGCCCCGCGCGTAGTCGCTCGGCCAGGAATCGCTGCGCCACCAGGCCGCCCATACTGTGTGAAACGATCACCACGGGCCGGTCTTGCGGCTCGCCGCGAAGCCATTCGCGAAAACTCGACGCCATGTCCGCCAGATCCGGTATCCGCCGGAGCGGACCCAGCCGTAGCACAGGAGTGGCGTAGGAGAACCGCTTGATCGTCACGCCCGCCAACTCCCCGTCGGCCGTGATCACCTCGGCGAAACGGTCCCAGGTTCGTTCATTCGAGAAGAAGCCGTGCACCAGCACGAGCGTCGCATCCATCATCTATTCGTCCCATCGTTCGGGCTTTG
Source organism: Nocardia sp. NPDC058705 (assembly GCF_042749305.1). Classification (NCBI taxonomy): domain Bacteria; kingdom Bacillati; phylum Actinomycetota; class Actinomycetes; order Mycobacteriales; family Nocardiaceae; genus Nocardia; species Nocardia sp. NPDC058705. The sequence goes on from NZ_JBHYRN010000005.1 coordinate 40,120, forward strand.
GCCCATCTAGAGCCGGAGCCGTTGCGACCGTTTCGACGGGGTCCGTGCCAGCGGTCTCGTTATATTGCTAGCGCGGGCGCCGACTGCACCTGACCGCGCGCCAAGCTCACCGGTCGATGTCAAGCTCGCCGACATCGTGGATCTGGTCCACCTGGCCGCTGATCCGGCTGCGGGTCACGAACTGGCCGTAAAGAGCTGTCGGATCGGGTGGAGTGGGCTCAGAGGTGCCATATTCCGCCGACGGTGCGGCGGGTGACAGAGCGGTGTATTCGTCACCGGCCCCTCGGCGGATATGCACACTTCCGCGGACACCGGAGATCTGTATGACGCCGCCGCCCACCTCCGACCCGGTGACGGACTGACGGATGCCTTCCGCGGAATCGTCCTCGCCCTGCGGAGCCGACCTTTGACCACTGCCGCCGCGGCGCTGGGCCGCAGACGAGGACAGGGCGCCGTCCTCGACGAGGTGGAGGACGAATTCCGCCGCATTGCGCGCGGCGAGCGGCTGGGCTTCGTCAGTCTTTCCGGCCGCGAAATCGCAAATGCCTTTGATAAGAAGGCATTCCACGCCGCCCAATCGAGCCGCAGCATGGAACCCGATGCCTTCCATGTCCCCACCGATTGCGTCGGGGTGGCGCCGCCGGAGTTCGGCGACCACGGGCGGAGCGTCGACCAGTTTGTTCCACGCCAGCATGAGACCGACACGAACAGGCGCATCGGATTTCCGCGTCCAGGTGCGCGCCGCGGCGCGCGCGGCGTTAAGCAATAGGGTCGAGGGCATGACGGTCTCACCCCGCAGGTGTTCTTCGATGCGGCCGTCGAGTTCGACGAGTTTGCCGTGGTCGAGGTCGCGGATCCGCTCGGAGACCAGGATGTCGCCGAATCGCTGGGTCTCGGGGCGCAGTCCGTAGCAGATGCCCACGATCAACGCGTAGTCCGGGGCGATCTGGCGCACCGCGCTTGCTGTGACGGCAAGCGCCCCCGCCCCGCCGCCGGATCCCTGCGAACCCGCTTGCACGACGAAGAGTTCGACCTCGTTGATCGCCCCCGCCGCGAACACTGGCACCGCGCCGGCGTAATCGGCTCGGATGTGTCGACCCGTGCGTTCTTCGAGGAGATCGAGCATCACGTCGCGCTCGACATCAGCGACTGTGACGACCAGCACACGGGTCGACTCCATACTCTGCTTCTCCCCAAAAGTTCCGGCTTTCCGGGCGTCGAGGTTCGACGCGCAGCGACTTATCACGATTACAAGATTAATCGACAAGTCATATGTGTCAAGCTGACGAAAAAAAGTTGATCTACTACGGTGTGTAGGGTGCCTCCCGAAGCTGCAACCGACTACTGCCGCCCTCGAACGACCGCCGACCTGGTGGTTTTGACCATACGCGAGGGCGTGTTGCAGGTTCTGATCGTCAAGCGTGGAACGGAACCGTATCGGGGCCGCTACGCGTTGCCGGGTGGATTCATCCATCACGGCGAGACGGCCGCCGAAGCCGCGCGTCGGGAGCTGCTGGAGGAAACCGGTCTGGACGGCGGATCGCTGCCGCTGGAACCGATCAGCTACTACGACGCCGTCGACCGCGATCCCCGCGGACGCATCGTCACCTTTCCGTTCCTAGCAGTCGCCCCGGACCTACCCATCCCGCACTCCCATTGCGACTCCGATGCCTGGGCCGCGACTTGGAAGCCGACAGCGACATTGCTGACCGATGAGTCCATCCTGGCCTTCGACCACGCCCAGATCCTCGCCGACGCTGTGACAGTGGCTCGGAACAAGTTGCGTTACACGACGATCGCCACGAACTTCTGCCCCGAAGAGTTCACGATCAGTGAGTTGCGCGCGGTTTACGAGGCAGTTTGGGGACTCGAGTTGGATCGGGCGAACTTCCACCGAAAAGTGAAGAACGCCACGGAGTTCATCGTCGAGACGGGCAACGTTCGCCCGGGAGCGGAGGGGCGACTGGGTCGGCCAGCGAAGCTCTACCGCGCAGGCGACGGTGACGAGCTAAGCAGTCCTATTCTCTTGACCCTCTCGGCACGCCGCGACTGAGCGCGACAGCTCGGGCCGTTGTCGGCCGATGTTCGGCGCATTGCGACTTTGGTGTTCTCGGCTGTGTCGGCGAAGTCGGTGAGCTGCAGTTTGATGCTTGTGACCTGGCCGTTATTGGCGCGGATTGGCGGCCAGAACAAGCACGTGCTCTGGCCTGGGCATTCGGCGTGCGGGTCGCTCCCGGTCCGGCTCAGACAACACGACGTCGAATTGGGGAGCCGGACCGACCGGCAGATCGAATGTCTGGTCGGAGCATCGGTGGTCGCCTGGCCGCCAGTAGAAATCTCGAACTGGCTGTCAGAGCGGCAGAGAGTCGCTGAGCCCTTCGATCGATGTACTAGCGAACTCGGTGGCCTCGTAGTGGCGGCTTGCGCAGGTGAATTAGTGTGCTCCCCGCGCGAGCGGGGATGAGCCCGGGCCACCGATCCTTTGCACTCACATAGCCTAGAATGAGTAGCTGATCGCCAATGGTGCCCGAACAGCCGACCCGCAGGGCAATGCTGGAAGCTGTTGGCTGCGCCCCACAGAAACCCCACAGTTTTGGCCGGAATCGGTGGGAATTCATGGGTATCGTTGAGATGTCCGGATTCTCGAAACATGTTGATACTGAGTACTATTGGGCAGTGATGGGTGCGGTTTGGGCAACTGGAACCCGCGCCAAGTGGTCGCAGGTTCAAATCCTGCTAGCCAACAACACGGAGCGCGGGACCAGAACGGGACCGAAGGTGGTTCCACTGAGCTACGAGTCCCAGCTGAACGTCACTTCTATCACGCAGCAGCGCGGTCGGTGAACGTCCCCGAGTGCTGAGCGTCCGTCACTTCGACGGAGTGGTTGCTGAATTTCGCTTTGTAGAGTCAAGGTGCGTGCGCGGACCGAAGGCGGGCATTCCTCTGGCCCGCTTCTTCGATCAACCGAGGAGAGCCGGGTACGACACCAGCCGTCCCCGCCCGACCTACCACAACAGACAACGAATCCGCCGGCACTCTGCCCGGTCGACTGGCTGTGGTCCGGCCGAATACGGTTCTGGCAGCTTCGATACGCACTGAACTGGGATCCTGGCCGTATACGAGCGCGGCCCGACTGGAGATTGGAACCTGATCGCGATGTACTGGGACCGAAGGCGGAAGTGAACCAATGACCAGGTGGTGGGACGAAATCCCGCGCATCGACCGTCTGCTGTGGCCGATCATTTACATGCACTCCGTCGAGTTCGGTGACGAGATGTGGCGATTCGCCCCGATACTGCGTGCCGAGCTCGCCGCGGACCCAGAGCATCGGGACAGAGTTCGCGAGGCCCTCGACTTCGTGATCGCGCGACGCCCAACACCGGAGGAGTGGTTCCACCCCACCTACATTTGGTTTTTCGATCAACGCGAACTGGACGAGTACCTGCAGGCCTTCCACGACTACCTTTTCGGTGATCGTCCGGAGCCGATCTACCCTCCCGACAGCGAGCGGCTCCCGCCGGAGCCGGACCCCGGTTCATTCACCAACGATCAATGACGGCCGGACGAAGACGGACGGGCTGCCCGACCAGTCACCAAGCCGCTCATCAGGTGTGAGCGGATTGCTGAACGGAATCCGGTGAGGTCGGTGGTATCGCGACCGGTGGCCGTGTGGCCCTGTTCTGGGTTGGCCTGCATTGTGATCTCGCGCCCGTCATACCTCGAGGGCGCCGGGGGCGTCATTGCTGAGCAACCCTTGACCTGTGAGCCTCTACGCGTGAACGGCAGGCCGTACCGGGCAGGCGGTGAGCCGACATTCGATGCTCAACAGCAGGTTCGCGATGTGGCAGAACCTGATTCAGCAAATGTGAGCCGTATTCCGTTGTTGCGGTTGTGGTCTGGATGCTATCGCTGCGAAAGGATGCCCATGGATACCGCCGAACGAGCAATAGCCGATCAGCCCTCCTGCGTCCGTCGAAATCGGTGGCTGTTGATCGCGAGCGCGGTCGGCGCGGTGATCGGGTTGACGCTGGCCGGCGGTGGCCTCCAGCACCTGAAACCGCTGTTCGGCGTCGAGAGCGATTCGGTGATGTTGTCCGAACCAGATGTGCTGCAGGGGCTTCCGCGTCTGACCGGTCCCGAGATCGAGCATGAGGCCGCGACGGTCAAGAGCACCTACGGTGCGGATGTCGACTCGGTAGTCGCCACCTACGGCGCCTCGAATGGGCAGCCCGAGCTCATGGTCCATGTGGTGGCCGCGTCCTTGCGGAACCCTGAGACCAACCTCGACCGGCTGTTGACGGACACGCTCGGCACCACACCCCGTGACGTGACGAGGGTGGATGCGGGCCCATTGGGCGGTATCGCCCAGTGCGCCACCGCCGAAACCGCCAAGGGCTCGACGGCCCTGTGTTCGTGGGTGGCCGACAACAGTTTCGGCAAGATCGTGTGGGTGGGTGCCTCGCTGGCCGACGTGACACGCGCATTCCCGCACATCCGAGGGCAGCTGGAGAGCTGATGACGCCTGACCGGCCACGGCGGCGATGGCCGCTACGTCCTCGGTTCAGCTATGCCGCAACGGCTTTGGGTCCATAACGGCCTGTGTCCGGCGATCGGTGTGTATCGCCAGTGGTTCCGCTGACCTGAACTACTTCTTCTGCGGCACGATCTGGCGTCCCGTGTGCTGACCAACGGACTCCAGTCCTGAACCGGCTTCTGCCGTACCGGACTGTCGCCGTCCAGTAGGTAAATTGGTAGGTCGCACCGCCTATTTACGGTGTTCAGTTGATCAGGATCGGTGCCCCGTCGGACGGCACATGCGTGATGTTGCGGACCCGGCCTCGCGTGGTCGCGGTTGCGGGCAGGGACAAGGTGCGGCGGCGGAGGATCTCTTGGAGTACCGCCGCGCCTTCCATCAGCGCGAAACCCGCGCCGATGCAGCGGCGTACCCCACCGCCGAACGGCAGCCAGGTGTTCGGCGCCACACTGCCGTCGAGGAAGCGGCCGGGGCGGAACGTCGCGTCCGGGAAGGCTTCGGGTCGTTTGTGTGCGAGGAGGATCGAGGGTGCGACGACGGTGTCGGCGGGCAGGTCGTGGCCGCCGATTGTCATGTCGCGGGTGAGCTTTCGTACGACACCGCCGATGACCCAGTGGTAGCGCAGTGCTTCCTTCATCACCGCTTCGAGGTAGGCGGTGTCGCCGTCGAGCGCGGCTCGGCGGGCGAGGTTCTGTTCGGTGGGGTTGGCGGCCAGTTCGTGTAGTGCCCAGGACAGTGCGGCAGAGGTCGTTTCGTGGCCGGCGGCGAGCAGGGTGACCAACTGGTCGCGGAGTTCGTCTGGGGTGAGCGGGGTGTCGTTGCCACTACCGGTTGCCATCAGTCGCGACAGCACATCCGCGCCCGAGGTGTCGCTGGACATGCGGCGTTGCTCGATCTCGGCGTAGAGGTGGGTGTCCAGGCTGGCGCGGTCGTGGTGGAACCGTTTCCAGGGGCCGCGGTTCTGTAGGGCTGGGTAGCGGGAACCGAGCAGGGTGAGCGGGGCGATGTCGGTGATGCGGCGCATGGGTGGACCGAGTAGGTCGCGGCGGCTCGGATCGGCGACACCGAGCACCACCTCGCCGATGACGTCGAGGGTGATCCCGGTCATCGCATCCAGGCTGCGGACCGTCGAACCGGCCTGCCAGGTCTCCACGTGGGTGGCGGCGATCTGCTCGATCATCTTGCGGTAACCGGTCAGGGCTGGCCCGGTGAAGGCGGGCATCAGGAGGCGGCGGGCACGAGCGTGTTCGGCTTCGTCGGTGATGAGCACCGAATGGTCGCCGAGCAACGGACGCAGGATGCCGTTGCTCTCGCCGGCGTGCAGGTCGGTGGGGGAGGCGGCGAAGATCTCGCGGATGTGTTCGGGGCGGGTGAATACGACGAGATGTCGGGCGTACGGCGGCACCATGCGCAGGGTGAAAGTGTCGCCGTATCGGCGAGCGGTGGCGGTCATGAACCGCTCGCGCGCTTGCACATACCGCATCGTTTGCGCGATCGGGGGTAGTCGGGGGCCGGGCGGGTACATGGCGACGTCCTCTCCTGGACACCTCACTCCACGGTAACCTCAGTTGCTCGGTCCGGGTGTCGATTCGGAAGTCCACGAGTTCGCTGCTTTGTGGGCAGCGCGGCGGAATGGTGTTTTGTCTGGATTGTTAGTCTTCGTGGATGATTTCAGCACCGCAAGGGTTTTGGGCGGTGGCGGGGGCTGCGTTGGTTTGTTCGATGGTGGGGTGTTCCGGCGAGAGCACCGCCGCGACTTCGCCGCGTTCGTCTGCGCCGCCCACCACCACGACGGTCAGGCCGACTCAGACCGATGGCACGTTGCCCGACGGCACCGACGCGCATGGCTACCGGAACTCGTTCGCGCGATGTAAGGACACCGAGCGACTGGTGCTGCTGGTCAGTCAGACCACCGGGCGACCGGTGAGCACTTTTCAGGGGACCCAGGTGGGCGGCGATCAGCGATTTGTCGTGTGTGAGGACGAGTCCGCCACCCGGGTCATGCGGGCGGTGGCGCCGGCGCTGCGGCCGGATCCCTTGGAAGGTGTCTTCTTTACCTTTACCGCCAATAGTCAGCAGTTCGTGGCCGATGGGATGAAGATCGACCTGGCGCGCGCGACGATCACCGTTACCGACGATCCGAAACACCCCGAATTCCGTGCGGTGACGTGGACGGTTAACGAGTACTGGAGTGCGGTCTACTGATTCGCCTGAACGGTGGATTCAGCGCGTGATCCCCGAGGGTGGGGTGCTCAGGATCTGATGGATCGCTCGGGCCGCGCGTGTCGGGGACGGGTGCCATGGGGCGAAATCGTCGGTGGGCCAGGCGTATACGGGGACATCGTCGGCGAGCAGCGAGCTGAGTTCGGGTTGGCCTAGTTCGACGGCCGACCATGCGTAGAGGTGGTGGACGCGGGGAGCGATGATGCCGATGTCGAGTAGGCGGCCGAAGCCGTGCTCGTCGCTGATGTAGGTCTCGACGTTGTCGGACAAGGGGTAGCGGTCGGGCAGAATTCGCGACAGTGACAGGAACATGCCGGTCATTCCCAGTCGCGGATCGCCGAGCAGTGGTGCTACCGGCGCGAGCCAACCGAGCGCCAGGCGTGGCGCGGACACCAGGGCGTGGGCATACAGCACCCGGATCAGCACCAGGTTCATGAAGAACCGCTCGGTGCGACTTTCCTGCTGTGCGAGCGCGCGGTTGGCGAGATAGCCGGCCACGATGCTGGAGTTGTGGGCGCGATACCAGTTCGCCGAGGTCGGTTCGGCGATGAAGCGGATCGTCAGTTCGACGCTGGCCGTGGACGGGGTGCCGCTGACTCCTCGGGCCAATGCTCGCGCTTCCCAGCCGTCGCGCAGCAGTTGCTCGTTGATCGCGCGCCACCACGGGCTTCCCGGTCGCGGGTCGGTGGGCGGTCGCAGCAGGCCCCGGTTCAGCTGCCAGTGCATGAACGCGGTCGCCGCGCGCTGGAAAGGTAGTCGGCGGGAACGGGATTCGTCGTCGTAGAGATGCTCCAGTGACTTCAACCGCCCGTGTGGATCGTCTCGGACGCCGACGACTTGATGTTCGGCGAACATCGCGGCATCCGAGAGCGGCACGGGCCGATTGTCGCACGGGTGAGCGTCCGAACGCAGGCACGTAGAGCTCGGGCAAAGCGCTCTACGTGCCTGTACCGGGATCAGCTGGTGGGGGAGAGCAGTTGGTTGAAGAACGCGCGGTAGCTGCGCAGCGCGCGCCGCATCGACTCGGTGTCGGGGCTCTCCGACCATCGGCTCGCGATGATCTTCTGGCGCTCGGCGTAGGTGCTGGTGAGCTCCTGGATCAGCTCGGTGACCAGGTGGTCTGCGTTGGCGACGGCGTCACGGGGATCGTCGACGAACTCGCCCTGCAGATCGTGCCAACGTCCGCGCAGCCGGTTGAGGGACTGTTCGTCGAACAGTGGGACGATGTCTTCGTCCGTGGCGGCGGCCGGACCACGCTGCGCGACAACCGGTTCGGGCTCCGCACCGGTTGGGTCGACGAGGTCGGTCTCGCCTGTGGTGTGGGTCGCCGCAGGAATGTCGTAACCGGTGGCATCGGTGTGGCGAGGGGTTCTGGTCTCGTTCACGGTGCCGGATGTCTTCGGTACCGCCGGATCGATGCCGTCGGCGTCGATTATCTGGTGACCGTGGTGCTTTTCGTCGGTGCGTGCATTGTTGGTGGTTCGGTCGTATTCGGTGCTCATGAGACGGTGTCCTTCGTGTGCGCGGTGTGGCCGTTCGTCAGTTCGAGGAACAGCGCGCGGTAATGCACGATGGCGGTCCGCAGGTCCTCGGTGCTCGCCTGGCCGTTGGCCTGCTTGACGGCGATGTCGTGCGCGTCGCGGTAATGGCCGAGGGTCGCGGCGTGCTCGACGGAGAGGTCGGCGACCTGCTGGTCGAAACCTTCTGTGGGGTAACCGCGTTCGGCCATGACGGTCGTGACGAGCCGGTCGGCCTCGCGGACGGCGTCGGCGGGCTCGTCGACGAAGCGCTCCTGCACGCTCGCCCAGTCCGCGGTGACCTCGTTCTTGCGTTCGGGAGTCAGTTCGCGCAGCTCGAGCGAATCGTGCCTGCGCTCGCGTTGCAACAGTTCACGTTCGGCGGCGCGGCGACCTTCGGTGTGTTCGAGCGTCCGATCGTATTCGGGCCCGAATCGGTCGCGTAGGCGCTTTCGGCGCAGGAACGGCGGAACCAGCAGCGCCGCACCGGCGAGCACGACGACGATGACGATGGCAATGATCAATATTTCGGAAATCACAAGTTCTCCTTCGATGAGCCTCGTGTTCCGGTTATGCCTCGAAAATTGATTCTCAAACGGATTGAGGCACACGGCTTGTGGTATGAAGACCGATAATCGGCGGCGGCCTCGCTCTACGATGTTCCTGTCGATACGCATAGGACGCGGTCGCTGAGGATTGCCAGTCGGGGAGCAACGGGTTCTCGGCGGTATGTGAACCGAAACAAAAATTGGGCGCGCGTCAGCGTCCTGGCGGTTCCGGGAATCTAGGCTCACCACCATGGTCAACAGTCGGTGGCTGATGTCAGCCCGTGGGAATGCGGTTCTGCTGGCTGCGGGGTTGGTGTTGAGTTCGGCGGTGGTTCTGGCTCCCGCCGCAGCGGCGCAAGTCCAGTGCGCTGAGCCCGCGCCCGGCGCCGCGCCCGAACGCCGCGCGCCCGCCGAGGTCGGCATGGATGACGCGGCCGTCGCCGCCGCGATCGACTTCGGCGTCGACGCCAAAGCCCATGCGATCCAGGTCTATCGGCACGGCTGTCTGGTCGCGGATCACTCGCCCACCGGTGATCTGTTGATGCCACTGTTCAGTGCGAGCAAGGGCGTGACCGCCGTGGCCGTGGGTCGGGCGGTGACGCTGGGGTACTTCGGTGTCGACGACCCGATCGGCCGGTTCTTTCCCGAGGCCGACGCCGAGCACGCGCGGATCACCGTGCGTCAAGTGCTCACCCAGACCAGCGGCCTGCATTTCTCCTGGCCTGCCGATATCGCGACGATCGGCACCGGCACGGTGTCGCGAACGCTCGATTCCCCGGTCGACTTCGCACCGGGCACGACATTCCAGTACGCCCAGGCGGTCCTCTCACTGCTGCCCGAGATCATCGAGATCACCACCGGACAGGACTACCAGGACTTCGTCCAGCGGGAATTGATGGATCCGATCGGCATACCGCGCAATCACTGGTCCTGGCTGCGCGACCGCGACGCGACCACCGCGGTCGCGGGCGGTATGTCCATGCGCCCGGCCGACCTGGCCCGGATCGCCAGACTTGTGCTGCAGGAAGGGGTTTGGGAGGGGCATCAGTTGATCGATGCCGATTATGTCCGCCAGGCGAGTACACCTACCGAAGCCAATGGTGGCTACGGCTTCCTGTGGTGGCTCAACGCCGGTGACACCTACCGCGGTACCAATGTCCCGATGCCCGCGCACTATGACCATCGGCTCTTTCCCGGGCTCCCGCACGACACCGTCGCGTTCGCCGGCGCGCTCGGTCAGTTCGCGGTCGTCATCCCGAGTCGCGACCTGGTCATCGTGCGTCTGGGTGTGCCGTCGACGTTCGATCCGAACAACATCACCGGGTTCCTCACCAGCACCAGCAATCCCGACAACCGGATGCTGTTCTACCGGATCGTCGCCGCGATCAACGACCAGCCCGAACCGCTCGACGATCCGAACATCCCGCCCGATCCGGTCCATCGCGTCGGCGCCACCCCGGAAGAACGCGCACTGCTGCTCGACCAGGACAATGTGCTCGCGATTCTCCTCGGCACCGGCGCGTATACCCGGACTGCCTGCGACAGCGCGGTGTGTCATGGCAGCCCGCTGCCCACCGACCTGTTCTCCCGGGCGGCAGATATCGGCCGCCAGTTCGCGGCGGCAACGCCTCGGTGAAAGGACGACCATCGACATGCTCGGTGACGAGCCGATTACGCGAGCCTACGACCTCAACGCCGAGTGCTGTTCCCGCTCGTCGAAGCCAGACTCGACTGAGGTTGCATCGCGAGACAACTTTCCATTGATCATGCTGTGAGGGAACACAATTCGTGTTCCGCGTCACCCGAAATGGGTGGGAGCTGTCTAGGGTTTGTGATGGGCAAGGTCGCCTTCGGCCGTTTGTGAGATGAGGTCTGTGGACCTGGGCTCCGATATCGCACAGCTCGTTTATCGAATCCAGGAAGACCCGTGGAAACGTGTCAGAAACTGATCATCGCGATGTCCCGCAGCTCCTTTCCCTCGACCCCTTCATGCGCTGTCCCACCGATATCGCCGCCTACGCACCGGGCTCGCTGATCCGGAGCAGACGTGTCGAACTGTCACTGTTCGGATCCGTTCGGCAACGGGTTCAAGCCTGGCAGTTGGCCTACCGCAGCAACGACCTTTTCGGCCGGGCGGAAGTCGCGATAACAACCGTCGTGCTCCCCGATGGGGCTGTCCCGAATCAGGACCGACCGCTGTTGTTGTTCCAGTCCGCGATCGACTCGGTGACCGAACGGTGCGCGCCGTCGTACGTGTTGCGCCACCACACGCGGGCGCCGGGTTCGATCACCCCCCTCGAATGGCCGCTGATCGCGAACGCGCTTCGTCGTGGCTGGGCGGTCGGTATCGCCGATCACGGTGGTATGAAAGGAAGTTTCGGCGCGCCACGGGAGCCGGGTTATCGCAGTTTGGACGGGGCGAGGGCCGCGCTGTCGTTCGCGCCGCTCGGGCTGGGTCCGCAAACGCCGACCGCGCTGTGGGGGTACTCGGGTGGGGGCATGGCCAGCGCGTGGGCCGCCGAGATGGCGCCGACTTACGCCCCCGAGCTGAACCTGGTCGGTGCGGTGCTCGGCGCACCGGTAGGCGACCCCGGTGCGGTGTTCCTTCGGCTGCACGGCAGCCGATTCTCCGGTTTTCCGCTGATGGTCGTGGCGGCACTGCGTCGGCTCTATCCGGACCTCGACGCCGCCCTCGATGCCGACATCTTGCCCGGGGGACAGGCGTTGCTGGCAGCCGTCGAAAAGCTACCGCCGATCGTCGCGCTGCTGCGCATGTCGGGGCAGCGTCTCGACGACCACCTGCGACGCCCGCTCGCGGAGATTCTCGCCGAGCCGAAGGTTCGCGCGGTGCTCGACGATCTGCGGTTGGGGATGTCCGCCCCGGCCTGTCCGCTGCTGGTGATGCAGCCGGTCAATGATCAGGTGATTTATTGCGGCAGCGTGGACGAGCAGGTCGAACGGTATCGGGATGCGGGCACCCACGTCACCTACGTGCGCGACCGCTTGAGTGACCACTTCACCTTGCTTCCGCTGTCCACCCCACTGAGCCTGAGCTGGTTGTCGGACCGCCTCGCCGGTGAGCCCTTGGCTGCGCCGAGCACGCGAACCGTACTGTCGTCGAGCATCTCTGCGCCGAGCCGACGCGGACTGATGGGGGTTGTCGGTACGGCGCTGGCGGTAGCGACCGGGCGGCCGCTGATCGGTGCGCCGATCGCTTCGCGCGGACGTCACCAGATGGGGAAGGCAGCCTGATACTCAGGAGTCGCGTAGTTCGAGCTGGCGAGAGATGGACGCCGCCGCGTCTTTCACCGCGGACTCGATAGCGCGGAGCTGGCTGCAGTCCTTGCGCACACCTCACAGTGACAGTTCTTGTGGTCCGTCGATTCGGAACCGCGCAATTCATCCCCTACGGGTGATGTCTCGCACGGCGTCGGCACCGACGATGGATGCGGCCGACCCCACCGGGACCATGATCTGCAACGGAGGCGTGATGAGCGTGTTGTCCAGCGATCTGAAAACCTTGAGCTACGAGGCGTATGTCTACCTCTACTCACTGGTCACCATGGATGTCACTCGTCGGCAGCAGACGAACTCCCCGGCCGGGAAGACCCCGGGTTTCGGACCGCCGAACCAGTTCCATCACATGTACGAATTGCCTGATGTCGATTTCCGCGCGGTCGTGCGCCCGAACTTCGACACGCTGTACTCGTCGGCATGGCTGGATCTCACCGAGGGGCCGGTCCAGATCCACATTCCCGACAGCCACGGCCGGTACTACATGATGCCGATGCTCGACGCCTGGACGGACGCCTTTGCCACCCCCGGCAAGCGGACGACCGGCACCGAGGCCCAGGATTATGTCGTCGTCGGGCCGAGCTATAGCGGAGAGCTACCCGCGGGCATCCCGGTGATCCAGGCGCCGACCCCGATCGTGTGGGTGATCGGGCGAACCCAGGCGAACGGCCCCGACGACTACGCATCGGTCAACGAGTTCCAGAACGGACTGCGGATCACCGCACTCGGCGACCGGACGCCGTTCACCGCCGATCCGGCCCTGGTCAGCGAGATCGAACCGCTCCGCCAGGTCAACGAGATGCCCGCGACGGAGTTCTTCGGCCACGCGGCCAATGTGTTGAAGACGATCCCCGCGCACGCGACGGACTTCTCCATTCTCGCCCGCATCTCGCTGCTCGGTATCGTTGTCGGTCAGGACTTCGACGCGAAGCGGTTCTCCGCCGCCGACCTCGCCGAGATCGACGCAGGCGTCAGCGCCGCGCGCGCCGACCTGCTCGCCGCGCGAACCACGATGATTCCGCCCATCGACGGCTGGATGAGCATCCTGTACACCATCGGCGTCTACGGCAACGACTACTTCCGCAGGTCGGCGGTCACCCTGATCGGCCTCGGCGCCAACCCCGCCGAGGACGCGATCTACCCGCTGCTGGTTCGCGACGCCGCGGGCAACCCGCTCGTCGGCGACGACGACTACGTACTCCACTTCGACGCCGACAAGCTACCGCCGGTCGCGGCATTCTGGTCGGTCACCATGTACGACCTCGAGGGCTTCCAGATCGCCAACGAACTGGACCGCTACGCCCTCGGCGACCGCGATCCGCTGAACTACAACTCTGACGGATCGCTCGACATCTACATCTCACACAAGAACCCCGGCCCCGACCGCGTAGCGAACTGGCTCCCCGCGCCGAGTGCCCCCATGGGCATCACCCTGCGCCTCTACGCGCCCGACGCCGCAGCCCTCGACGGAACCTGGACCCCGCCGCCGGTCCACAGAGTGTCCTGACAAGTCACGCTATCGGTGCATCCGCTCAGTCACCGGTCCACTCCGAAACCGGCGGAAAAATTGCGCACGTACCCGGCCGCCCTGAGTATTCGGGGCGGCCGGGTTTTGCTCATGGCTTGCGGGCGATCGCTCCGACCATGAGGCGTTCAGGAAGGGTGAGTTTGTCGCGGACGATCCGGTCGGGACGCCACTGCGGCAGGTAGACCAGGCCCGGTTCGACCATTTCCAGGCCGACGAAGAACTCGCTGAGTTCGTCGGTGGTGCGGAAGCGTCCGGTGCCGAGGAAAGTCAGGAAGGTCTTCTCGAGTTCGCGGGCTTCGTCGCCGGAATCGCAGAAGTGGGTGATGAAGACATAACTGCCCGACGGCACCGCGTCCAGGTACGCCTTGACGATGCCCGCCGGATCCTCGTCATCGTGCAGGTGGTGCAGCATCCCGACCAGCATGATCGCGACCGGCTCCGAGAAGTCGATCATTTCCCGTACCGCGGCCAGTTCGAGCACCGTGCTCGAATCGCGCAGGTCGGCGGTGACGACCCGGGTGTTGTCGTTGGTGGCGAGCAGCGCCCGCCCGTGCGCCAGCACAATGGGGTCGATATCGACATAGACCACCCTGGCTTGCGGGTCGACACTCTGGGCGACCTGGTGGGTGTTCTCCATGGTCGGCAGGCCGGCGCCGAGATCGAGGAACTGCCGGATCCCCGCCTCTTCGGCGAGATAGCGCACGCCTCGCCCGAGGACAGCCCGGTTCAGCCAGGCCAGTTCACCGATCTGCGGCAATGTCGCGCGCAGGTGGTCGGCCACCGCACGGTCTGCCTGGTAGTTGTCCTTGCCGCCCAGTACCGCGTCATAGGCACGCGCGATACTCGGTGTGTTCACGTCGAACGCGTCCGTTTGCTCTGTCACGGGAGTCCCCTCCTCCACGCCCAGCCCTGTTGTGCCCGAACAGGCACGATCTCACTCGAACCGAGCCGCTTCCACACTAGGGGCCGCGCGGGTATCTCGCCTGTTGTGTCCGTCGAATGCTGCTGTACGTCAATCGAATTCATGGTGAGGAGCATCAGAACACTCCGCGCCGCGCGGCTGTTTCTGAGCGAACCGGGCGGTGAGTTCGGTCGCGATCTCGTAGTGGCGCACGAGAAACGAGCGCTCGTCGAGTTTCTTGCGGCGCAGCCAGCTGGTCACCTCGGCGTTGCACTTGCTGGCGTTGCACGACCCGCACGCCGGTACGACGTTGCCGAGGGTGTAGCGGCCGCCGCGGGAGATGGCCTGGACGCAGTCCTTTTGCAGGGAGGGGGCGGGTGCGCCGCAGTAGGCGCATCCGCCCCATGACGTTTTGAGCGCGTCCCATTGCGCGTCGGTGAGGTCGTGGGTGGCGTTGGCCATGCGCTTCTTGCGTTTGCGCGCGGCGCGGACTTGTCTACTACCGCCGGTCGGCATGAGGGGTGACATTACGCGTCGCGCGGCGGCAGGTCAGTGACGCGCCACTGCGAATTCCTCCGCTTCCTGAGATCGGAGATCGAAGACCGGGCAATGCGGCGAACCCGGTGCTCGCGGCCGTGACGATGAGCCGAATTCACTCACCGGAAGGAAATTCTGTGCATATTCGTCGCATCGTCATCGCCGCCGCTGCCGCGGTCGCGCTCATCGGAGGGTCGGTTTCGCTGCAAGCCGGCGCCTCGCCCTTCTCCGGGTCGGGTGATTCCGGCAGCGCGGGCAGCGGTTCGGCCGCGCCGACCAGCGCCGAGAACGCCCCGATCGAGGAGGACGCCCCGGAGCTGGACGGGCCTGGCTCGACCGCCGAGGTGACCGTGGAGAAGACCACCACAACCACGTTCTACCGGCCGAGCACCCTCAGCAACGCCAAGTACCCGGTGGTGGCGTGGGGCAACGGCACCGGCGCGAAGGTCTCCTTCTACGACGGGTTGTTGCGCAATCTCGCCAAGGCCGGTTTCATCGTCGCCGCGGCCAACACCACCCAGTCCAACCTCGACGGCGGCAAGAAGGTGCTCGACGGCGCCCGCACCCTGATCGCGGCCAACGACAAGGCCGACAGTGTCTACTTCGGCAAGATCGACACCACCAAGATCGCCATCTCCGGCCACTCCCAGGGCGGGCTCGCCGCGGTGAACTCGGGCTCGAACGAGATCGTGAGCACGGTCCTGGCGATCCAGCCCGGCCCGGGCAACCAACAGGACGAGCTGCGTGTGCCGACCCTGTACCTGGCGGGGGAGAAGGACAACATCGTGCGCCCGGGGTGGGTCCTCGACCAGTACAAGCGCACCACGCAGGTGCCCGCCTGGTTCGCCGAACTCGGCGGTGAGGGCCACCTGTCGGTCGGCAAGGCGGACAACGGCTTTCACCCGCTCATCATCAACTGGCTGAAGTACCAGCTCTACGGTGACGCGGCAGCCGAGAACGTCTTCGTCGGCCCGCAGTGGAGCCTGTCCACCGACGCCGCCTACACCAAGGTTCTGCGCAACGACAAGGCTTCCGCGCTGAACTGAGCTCGATGCCCTGCACTGCGTATCCTGATCGGATGATCTCTGCGGTCTTCGTCGTGGTGGTCGAATCCCGTTCGAGTGGAGGGTAATTCGTGATCAGTGAGCAGGAGATCCTGGATCGGGTGGCCGAGCTGGTGGTGGGTTTCGCCGCCGACGCGGCAGGCTACGACGAGCGGGCCGAGATTCCGGTCGAGGAATTGACCGCGCTGCACGACGCGGAGGTGGACAGGGCGGTGCTGCCCCGGCGGCTGGGTGGGTTCGGATTGAGCTACCAGTCGTTCGGGGCGGTGGTCCGGATGCTGGCGAAGGCGGACCCGTCCATCGCGACGATCTGGGTGATGCACGTCGGTGCGGGCGTCGGGTTGGCGGAGTTGACCGGCAGTTCGTTTTTCGCCGACGAGTTCCTTGTGGGTAAGCGGTTCGCCAACGCCCTGTCGGAACCGGGCAGCGGGAACCGCTTTCTGCAGCCGCAGCAGGTGGCCGAACCGGTGGCGGGCGACTGGTCGCTCACCGGGGCGAAACGGTTCGTCTCCGGCAGCGAGATCGCGGACTACCTGCTGGTGAACGCGCTGGTCGAGGAGGCGCCGACGTTCTTCGGGGTGGTTCCGGACGAGTCCGTCTCGATCATCCCGATCTGGGACACCCTCGGTTTGCGGGCGACCCGCAGTCAACTGCTGGTCTTCGACAACACCGTGTTGCGCGCCGAATACCGCGGTCGCGCACCGGGACCGGGCGATTTCGCGGCGATCCCGGCCGGGTTGCCCGCCATCTCCCTCGGCGTCGCCGACGCGGCGCTGGCCGCGTTGGTCGAGCACGCGCGGTCGCGGATGATCCTGGGAAATCCACTGGCCCACCAGCAGTGGGTGCAGCACGAGGTCGCCGACGTGCAGATCCGGCTCGTCGCCGCGCACGCCCTCTACGAGCAGGGTCTGCGCGAAGCCGACAGCGCGAACCCCGCGTTCTTCCCGACGCTGTCGCGGGCGAAGTATCTGGCGAACAAGGTGGCCGTGGATGTCGCGCAGCTGGGCGTGCGCGTGGGTGGCGCGTCGGGTTATCTGCGGGGGTCGCCGATTCAGCGACACCTGCGCGATGCCGAGGCGGGCCAACTCATGGCGTATTCGACCGAGGTGCTCGCGGGCGAGATCGGCCGGGAGGTGCTCGGTGTCGCGCCGAGTCCCTGACCTCGGTCACCACCCCGCCATGGCATCGCGGCGACGTGCGGTGCGGTAGGCCGCTGGGGTAACCCCGTACTTGGCGCGGAAGGCCCGGGAGAACTGGTCGACCGTGCGGAAACCGCAGCTGTCGGCGATGTCGCGCAGGCTGCGGGTGCCGTCACCGAGGGCACTCGCGGCTGCGGCCAGTCTGCGGGAGCGGATGAGCCGCCCCACGGACATGCCCTGAAGTTCGAACGCGCGGAACAGCGTTCGCCTGCTCACGTGCAACCGGACCGCGACCGCGTCCGGGTTCACCGCCGGATCGGCGAAATTGCGGTCGATGAAATCGGCCGCCCGGCGGCGCAGCACGTCCTCGGCCGTCAGTTCCCTTGTCGCATCAGCGAGATCGCGTTCGAGCAGCGCGACCACCGCCGCCCGGAACATGATCTCGTCGATGCGCGCGACTATCCGCAGATGGCCCGGACTCGTTGCGCCACAAGCTATATCGCGAGCGAACATCAGGGCCGACACCGCTGCCCGCGACAACGGCCACGACCGGCCACCTGCCGCGGCGGCGTCGAGGCCCCACGCGGTCAGCGAATCGACCGGCAGGTAGAGGTTCAGGACATCGGTGGAGGGGTTGTCGCGGCGTGTGAGTGCCGCTCGGTACGGGCTGTCGAGGCACAGCGCGAACGCCTCCCCGGCCACCGCGGTCGACCGGTGGCCGCGTTGTTCGAGGGTGGCGCGGCCGGTGAGGACCAAGCCCAGTTGCAGATAGTGGCTGTAATGGTCGGGGGCGGTGCGGGTTCCGCGTTCGGCGGTGATGTCGGAGGAGCGCAGCCGGGCGACCAGTACCGACCCGGTGCTCGAGGTCCACAGTGTGGCGGCGAAATCCTCCTTGGCGCGGAGGTGGCAACCGAACGCCACCCGTTGCAGATCGCGTGACCCCCGCAGGATCACTCCGCGATCATCGGCCGGGCCCGGTCGGTCCATCGGGCAGACGGTTTCCGGCTGGATCAGTTCGCTCGCAGATTGCCCCATATCGAACAAAACGGACTTCTGTCGTGTCGATGCTTTCCGATCGACTGTCAATCGGCCGGAGAGCTGTTCGGTCCCGATCGTGTGCGCGCCCGCCTCGCCGTGCATATCCCACCTCCGCGCAAGGGTGCGCGGTCGCCGGAAACGGGGTGGGACGCGTCTCCGTCACCGGTTGCCTGCACCTGTCGACAACTGGAACTGCTCTCGAAAGAGCAAGGATAACAGTGCAATTCGATGACGCGGACCAGACCGGTGGATCTCTTCGGCGCCGTGTGGACGACACTCGCATTCCGTGCCAGGTTCGCCGGGATGTCGTGCCAGGACCGGCTGCGAGGGGCTGGCTGTCGACGGCTCCGAACGCGGGTCCCGCCTGCCGATCCCGTCGTCCGGTGGGCATCGCGGGACCTCGCCCACGGTTTGCTTGGTCATTGCGGTCGCCGCAGCGGCGGCCTAACCTCGACATCGTTGGCCCCCTTGCTGTTCCGTGGTCGACAGTCACCGTGTTCTCCCCGATTTCCGGCGCGCATCATCGCCCACCTCGACGACGAAGGACTACCGAGACATGCTCTGGGAAGCACTGCTGTGGGTGATCGTTGCCGCAGGACTGGCCGGGACCGCCGCCTATTTCGTGCGCAGGCGGGGCAAGGGCCGCGACGAGGAGTCCACCAACGAGTCGGTGGGACAGGTCTTCACCCTCGTGGGTGGACTGCAGGTGGTGCTGGCGTCGTTCCTGCTCATCGGCGTGCTCGACACCAACGCGGGCGCGGCCAAGGCCGCATCGGACGAAGCGGACCGATTGCTCGCCCTGCAGTGGGCGGGCGACGCGCTGTCGGAACCGGCCCGCAGCACCGTCACCAGCGCCGTGCACGCCTACACCGGCGAGGTGATCGAGATCGAGTGGCCCGCGATGACCGCCGGTGCCGTCGTCGACGACACGGCGTGGAATCAACTGTCGGCGGTGCGCCCCGCCATCGCCGCGACCCCCGCCGCCGACGAATGGCAACGCTCGCGTCAGATCGCGGCAGCCGACCGGCTGTGGGAGGTCTACGAGGCCAGGCAGGTCAGGATCGAAGCCGCGGGCAGCACGCTGTCGCCGATGATGTGGCTGGCCCTGGCACTCGGCGCGCTTCTGTCGGTGGGTTTGTCGCTGCTGTTCGCGGGCACCAGCGCGCGCGTGCACGTCATCGTGGTGTCCAGTTTCGCGGCGGTGGTGACGTTCATGATCTTCACCATCTTCGAACTGCAGAACCCTTATGGCCGGGCGGCGGCTGTCGCGCCGACGGCCTTCGACGCGGTGCTGGCACAACTGAGGTGAAAAAGACTGTACGGGTGGGGATCTGGGCTGCCGCGCTGGCGGGAGTCGGCCTGTTCGCGCCAGGGTCGGTCGGTGCCGTTCCCGGTGGGCCCACCGTGCCCGGTCGCCCGCAGGAACCGCGACCGTCGCTCTTCCTGACGATCAACCCCGCACCGCCCCCGTCGGTCGAACAGCCGAGTGTCGTCGTGCCGACCACGGTCCCGACCGAACCTCTGGAGACGCCTCGCGCACAGCCGGGCACCACGACACCGGGCGGGGTTCCACGGCTGGTTCCCCCGCTCGAGGAACCGGAGGCCCCCGGCGCCGAGCGACCGTTCGTGGAGCCCATGCTCCCGGATCAGGGCGAACGGCCCGTTCTGCCGGAGATGCCCACGCCGACAACGACATTCGAGAAGCCGGATGCTCCTTTACTCGAGGGGCCGAAGATACCTGTCCCTGATCACTCGTACGAAGTGCCGATCTCCCCAGCGCCGGTCCCGCCCCTCGGCGGTCTGGAATTGCCCGCCCCAGCCCGCCCGTTCGATGGACCGGAAGCGCCTGTTCCGCCGCCGCTCCCATTGCCCGTCCCGGCGCCGCCGGTCCCGTTACCTGCTCCCACACCGCCCAAGCCGCTGCCTGCGCCGCCGCCACTGTCGCCGACCCCGCCGCCACTGCCACCTGCTCCCGAACCAGCACCGACCCGGGAACCCCTGCCGACGCCGGCACCATCGC
The DNA here is from genome assembly GCF_042749305.1 of Nocardia sp. NPDC058705. Lineage (NCBI taxonomy): Bacteria > Bacillati > Actinomycetota > Actinomycetes > Mycobacteriales > Nocardiaceae > Nocardia > Nocardia sp. NPDC058705. The sequence continues at coordinate 60,464 of NZ_JBHYRN010000005.1, forward strand.
CGAGCGTGCCGATCACCCCCGCACCGACCCCGCTTCCATCGCCCGCGGAACCGTCACCGAGCCCGCCCGTACCGGTCTCGCCGCCGGCGAAACTGCTTTCCCAGCCCGAGAAGGAACCGGAGGCAGTGGTTGCCCAGCCGGTGGTGTTCGAACAGCGGCGCTGGGCACTCACCGCCCTGCTTCTGATCATCGGGAGTACGGGTGCGGCCAGGGCGGCGATGAGGCGCAGATGAGCGTGACAAGCCACGTTCTACGTCGGCGCGGCGACGGAAGGTTCCACGAGTGCCGCTGCCGTCCTAGATGCGCCGGGACCGTCGGCGGGTAGAGCAGGTGCTCGCCCCTGGAGCACGGTCATGGCAGCCGACCGGAGAGGTGACACCGAAAGGTGTTGTGCCCAGCGCAGTTCAGACAGCGACCGACGCGCGCAAGGCGAGGTGGCCGCCTTCCCAGCGGCTGCGCAGGCGCCGGTCGTGGCTGACGATCACGATGGCTCCCGGGAAATGGGCGAGGGCGGTTTCCAGCTCCTCGACCAGGGCCGGTGACAGGTGGTTGGTCGGCTCGTCCAGGAGCAGCACATCGACGGGTTCGGTGACCAGGCGGGCCAGGGCGAGGCGCTGGCGCTGGCCGGTCGACAGGTCCTCGACCCGGGTCGTGAATTGGGAGACGTCGAACAGGCCCAGTGAGAGCAGTTGGTTGCCGTGGAATTCGGGGTCGCCGGGGCGGTCGCGTGCAAAGGCGACGAACATCATGCGGCCGCGGACGGCGGGCGGTGGTTCCTGGGCGAGATAGCCGATCTTGCCGTGTTTGGTGACAGTGCCGGTGTCGGGTGCGAGTTGACCGGCCAGCGTGCGCAGCAGGGTTGTTTTGCCCGCGCCGTTCGGGCCGGTGATCAGCAGACGGTCGCCCGCACCGAGCGTCAGGCTGGTCGGCTCGAGCCTGCCCGCGACCGAGATGTCGGTGGCCTCGAGGATCGTCTCGTGAGTTCCGGCGGTCGTCAGGGTCGGCGCGAAACGTAGGGGTTGCGGCGGTGCCGGGACCGGGTCGGCGAGCAGGCGCCGCAGGCGTTCCTGTGCGTTGCGCACCCGGCTGGACACCGATTGCTGCACCCGACCGCCCGCGCGACCATAGGCCATCTTGTTGTTGTCGGCCATCCCCCGGCCAGGGGCGACCCGGCGGGCCGTGGTGTCGGCGGCCTCGCGGTAGCGATCGGTGTCGGCCAGCCATTGCGCGTGCGCCTGCACCCAGCGTGCTCGTTCGGCCTTCTTTTCCGCCAGGAACCCGGGGTAACCGTCGCTGTAGCGGACCACGCGCTGCCGGTCCGCGTCGACCTCGAGCAGGCTGGTTGTCACGCGTTCGAGGAAGGCCCGGTCGTGCGAGACCGCCACCGTCGTGCCGCGCCGGGCGAGGAGGTGGTCTTCGAGCCAGGTCAGGGCGACGTCGTCGAGATGGTTGGTCGGTTCGTCCAGCAGCAGCACTTCCGGAGCTGCCGCCAGTACCGCGGCCAGACGCAGCCGGACCTGTTCGCCGCCCGACAGTTCGCCGATCGTGCGGTCGCGATCCACCAGATCCAAACCCAGCCCGTGGAAAGCCTGTTCCACGCGCGCGTCGGCGTCGTAGCCGCCGTGATGTTCGAAAAGTAGTGTCAGTTCACCGTATTCGTCGATTCCGGACTCGTCGCCGTCGGCCATCGCGACCTCGAGGCGACGCATCCGGGCTTCGACAGCCCGCAGCTCGGCGAGAGCCTGATCGATGAGCTGCTGCACGGTGAGGTGCTGGGGGAGTTGCTCGTCCTGCGCCAGGTACCCGACGCCACCCTCGGCATGGACCACGACCTCACCGCTGTCGGGCTGCACCCGCCCGGCGAACAAACGCAGCAGCGTGGTCTTGCCGGACCCGTTCTCGCCGATGATCCCGGTCCGCTCGCCGACCTCGAGCGAACACGTCACATCCGTGAGCACGGGATCGCCGTCGAAAGACTTACTGACCGCGAGCGCGGTGATCTGGGTGGGCATGGCTCTCTCCGAACTGTCGCACCACGGTATCAAGCCGACAATCACCTGATCACAGCCACCGCGCGCGAGGGGCTGATAACCCGACTCGAACGAGATCGGGTCGGGATATCAGCCGTGAACGAGGTGGCGGTAAGTGTCGAGGATGTGGCGGATGGAGGACGTCACCGGCAGGTCGCCGTCGAGCGGTGCCCAGACGTAGCGGGCATGGACGGTGAGGCGGATCGGGGCGGTCGCCGCGACGTCCACCGCGAAATGCAGGCGGCGGACCGGGCGCGCGTCGGGGGACAGGTAGTCGAAGTCTCCGACGTGGTGGCGGATTCCGGTGACGATCAGCCCTGTTTCCTCGTGTACGCCTCGGCTGACCGCCGCGGCGAGCGATTCCCGCGGCATCACGGTGGTGCCGGGCAGCTTCAGGGTGGCTCTGATCGGGCCACTGTCGTGGCGTTCGAGTAGGAGTATCTGGCCGCCGCGATCGATGATGACACCCACTCTGGGCGCGGTGCCGTCGATCTCGGCCCGGCGGGACAATTCTTCCAGCTCTGACGCAGATACCATGGGTTTCACCAATTCTCAACACCGACACCGATTGCTACACAACGCGGGAACCGGCGAGTGTAGTCGGCGGCTACGGTACTTGCCGGGTCCTTCCGGCGTGGGCGAATCGGAGCAGAGTAGGTGCGGTTTTCACCTCCTGGTACGAAATGGTTTCTCGTACAGTGGAACCAAGTGTTCGTTCGGGGGAGAGGCCGGATGTGGCGACGAATTTGTCGAAGGGCAGAACAGTCCGCTGAGTGTCGGTGATGTCGTGGTCTCGGTGCAGGTCGAGGCCATCCCGCCACACCACCGCAGCCAGTGGCCGATCCGCCGCAGCGCCCGAGCACCGGTCACCGACCTACGTCGACGCCATCGGTCTCGGCCAGTGAGGTCAGGTTGTCGAAGAACCGCCGCGTCAGCCTGGCGAAAGGGCAGCGGGTCACGCTCCGCAAGGACGGTGGCGTCGCGCTCACCTTCATTCGCATGGGATTGGGCTGGGATCCGATCCGGCGTGGTGGACTGTTCGGCCGCCGGGCGATCGAGATCGACCTCGATGCCTGGGTGGCGATGTTCGCCGACCGGAATCTGGTCGACGTCTGTTACTACGGTCAGCTCGCGTCGAAGGACGGATCGATCCGCCACCAGGGCGACAACCTCACCGGCGAGGGCGACGGCGACGACGAGGTGCTCCTCGTAGACCTGACCCGCGTCCCGGCCCACGTCACGACCTTGCTGTTCGTCGTGACCTCGTATCAGGGACACACGTTCGAGAAGGTCACCAACGCGTTCTGTCGCCTCGTGGACAACACCACCGACACCGAACTGGCCCGCTACTCCCTGACCGGCGGGATGCCGTTCACCGCGATGGCCATGGCGAAAGTCTTTCGCGGCGAAGGAGACTGGCAGCTGCAAGCACTCGGCGAGGGCTTCCACGCCAAGCACCCCGGCGAGGCAGTGCCGCTGCTGGGGCGCTTCGTGCGGTGACTAGGCCGCCACGACCTCGGCGGCTCCGTCGAGTTGGGCGTAGCGGCCCCCGTGGTCGATCAGCGTGGGGTGGTCGCCGAGCTCGATGACCCGGCCGTGGTCGAGTACCGCGATCTGGTCGGCGGTGCGGATGGTGCTGAGCCGGTGGGCGATCGTGATGACCGTGCGACCCTGGGCTACGACGTCGATGGCGGCCTGGACCGCGCGCTCGGTTTCGTTGTCGAGGGCGCTCGTTGCCTCGTCGAGCACCAGCACGCGTGGGTCGCGTAAGAGGGTGCGGGCCAGGGCGATTCGTTGTTTCTCGCCGCCGGAGAAGCGGTGGCCGCGGGAGCCGACCACGGTGTCGTAACCCTGGGGGAGCGAGGCGATCAGGTCGTGGATCTGGGCGGCGCGGGCGGCGCGCTCGATCTCGGCGTCGGTGGCACTCGGGGCTGCGTAGCGGAGGTTTTTGCGGATGGTGGTGTGCAGCAGGTACGACTCCTGCGACACCACGCCGACGATGCGAGCGAGGGTACCTAGCTCCAGGTCGCGGACGTCGACGCCGTCGATGCTCACCCGGCCGCCGGTCGCGTCGTGCAGTCGCGCCACGAGGGAGGCGAGAGTGGTCTTGCCCGAACCGGTTTCGCCGACGAGGGCGAGCGTCGAGCCCGGGGGCACGACCAGCGTCACATCGTCGAGCACGTCGGGACCGTTCGCGTCGTAGCGGAAGCTGACATTGTCGAAACGGACTTCGCCCACGACATCACGCGGGTCGACGTCGACCGGCTCGGTGGGCTCGTCGATCTCGACCGGAAGGTCGAGGTAGCCGAAGATGCGGCTGAACAATGCCATCGAACTGGTGACTTCGACACCGACATTGAGCAGGGCCATCAGCGGCCGGAACAGCCCGGCCTGCAGGGTGGTGAAGGCGACCAGGGTGCCGATCGTCATGCCGCTGCTGGTCGCGGGCAAGCCGGCCGCGAGGTAGATCACCGCGGGAATGGCCGCGAAGACGATGCTCATGGTGGCCATCCGCCAGCGGCCTGCCAGCTGGGCGCGCACCTCGAGATCGACCAGGTCGTGCGAGGTCTTCTCGAAGGTGGCGCAGGCGTGGGGGCCGGTGCCGAGCGTTTTGCCCAGCTGCACGCCGCTCACCGACAGGCCCTCTTCCACTTGACCGTGCAGGTCGGCGAGATGACGTTGGCGCTGGGCGGTGATCGTGCGGCGAAGCAGCGCCACCCGGCGGGTCAGCCAGATCGCAGGCGGCAGTACTACCAGCGACAGCAGCGACAACCGCCACGACAGCACCGCCATCGCGACGGCCGTGCCGACCACAGTGGTGACGTTGCTCGCGATGGAGGTGGCCGTGCTGGTGACCACGGACTGCATACCGCCGACATCGTTGATCAGGCGCGACTGGACCTCACCGCCGCGCGTGCGGGTGAAGAACGCCAGCGACTGCCGCTGCAGGTGGCGGAACACATCGGCGCGCAGGACGTGCATGACCTGTTGGCCGACCGTGGTGGAGATGAGGGTCTGGCCGACGCCGAGTACCGCGGTCAGCACGGTGACGGCGAGCATGCCGCCCACGGCCCAGAGCAGGAGCGAAACGTTCTGATGGGGCAGCGCGTCGTCGATCACCAGGCGTAGCAGGAACGGTGAGGCGAGACCGATCGTCGAACCCGCCACGATCAAGACAGTCAGCAGGGTGAGCTGAAGTCGGTACGGCGCGAAGAGCGCGGCGATCCGACGCAGGGACACGGGCGATTCGCGCAATTGATCGCGGTCGGCCGGGTCGGAGCGGCGAGTACGCCCTGAGTCTTTGTCTTTCATGCAACCCCCTTGGGTTGTGCAGTTATGCTGAGGTTACCTCACTATCCGGTTGGGTAAACGAATCGAGAGGCGAGTTTATGCCCGACAACGAGAGCGACCTCCTGATGCAGGTGGCCAGGACGCTCCGTAAGCGCTGGTCAGCGGCCTACGCGCCGATCGGGCTTACCCCGCACCAGGCTCGCGCCCTGCGGGTGACGGGCGAGCACGACGGCCTCCGACTGTCGGCCATCGCTGACACGTTGCGGATCAGCCCCCGGTCGGCCACGGAGGTGGTGGACGCACTCGAAAAGGCCGAGCTGGTCACGCGCAAGCCCGACCCGACAGACCGCCGCGCCACCCTGGTATCGGTGACCGCGCGGGGCGAACGAACCCTCGACACCCTGACCGCCGCCCGCACGAAGGATGCCGACGACTTCTTCAGCCGACTCAGCGACCACGAGCGGGCCGCCCTGCGGGACATCCTCGGCAAGCTCGTTCCGTGAATGGAACCGGTTTCCAGCTCATCGAGTGTCGCTGCGGCCGGCATACCTCTTGGCGACTTGGACGACGGCGAACAGCATGGCGACCAGCAAGAGTGTGCTGAGCAGCGGGACGAGATCGAGGGGCAAGGTGTAGGCCATGACGAGGCGGGTACCGGCGTCGATCAGGAAGGCGCAGCCCCAGGCGAGCGTCAGCAACCGCATCGCCCGGCGGAAGGTCGGATCGTCGCGCCAACTGTCCTCCCAGGAGCGGGCGGTCGCCTCGGGCATGAGCGACAGTGTCGCGCTCAGGACGAACGGTCGGGCGGCCAACAATGTGCCGATCATCCACAGCCCGGCCAACCCGGTCAGGTAGCTCTCCCGGGCAACCAGCAGTCTGGGGTCGCCGGTGAACAGCCCCACCGCGGTGCCGCAGAGCAGGATGCTGAGGGTGAACAGAGTTCGAGTCTCGACGCGGCGCTCGGCGACGAGTCGATAGACAAGCAGGACAAGGGGAATCGCGCCGCTGAGGACCAGCGCGAGCCACTGGTCCACGCCCGCCGCACGCAGCGCGTAGAACATGGCCAGCGGGAGGGCGGTGTCGGCGAAAAGCATTATGAGAGTGGCAGTTCGACCGTGCCGGTCGGTTTCGGCCGCTGTCATCGCGCGTTGTCGTTTCTGGTGGCCAGCTCCACCATGGTCACCAATTCGGCGGTGTAGGAGTCGATATCGAAGTCGGGATCCGACGCGATAGCCGCGCCCGCCGCATCGACTGCGGCTCGGATGACGATCGCCATCGGCCTGGTCGCGAAGGCGCGGAACTCGCCGCTGTCCTGCCCGGAACGCAGAATCGACTCGAGGTGTCGAACAAGGTCGTCGGCGCCGTCGTACCGGGGCCGATCGTCGGCGCCACGACAGTTCATCAAGATGTCGGCCACCACCCGCACATCGGTCGGATATTCCTTGATGAACGCCAGGTTCGCTTCGAGGTAACCACGCAGGGCCGCAGCGACATTCGACGCCTCCTCGACCCGAGCCCCGATCGCAGCGCCCGCCCGGGTATAGAGCTCGAGCACGACCTGCTCGGTGAGCTCGTCCTTGCCGGCGAAGTGATACGAGATCATCCCGGGACTGCTCAACCCCGCCCGCTTCGCGATCTTGACGAACGAGGTATGGGCATACCCCAGTTCGGCGATCGTCTCGATCGCCGCGGCAACGATCTGTGCCCGCCGACCTACCTCGGTGAACGTCCGATCCTGCGGGTTTGTTTGCATGAACAAATTCTAGTTCGAGTAAACAGATCTGGCTAGGGCTTGGGGAACGTCAGGACGAGCTTGCCGATCGCGTCACCGAATCGGAAGGTTCGTCGGCAATCTGGCACAACGACTCCCACGGCGTGCGAATCCACCGATCTCTTACCAGCTACGACCACTGATCCCAGGAACCAATCATCTAGGCGCGGGGTCGAACGTGACAGGGCACCTCGCCCACCGGGTGCAGAACCACGTCGGCGGTCACCTCGATGTCCCCGGGTGGGGTGGTGAATTCGAAGTCGCGAACCAAGGTGGCCAGCGTCAGTGCGGCTTCGAGCATCGCGAAGCGTTGCCCGATACAGCCGCGCGGACCGTGCCCGAACGGGAACCAGGCGAACCTGTGCAGCTGCCTGTCCTGGTCCGGGTCGAACCGGTCGGGGTCGAAGCGGTACGGCTCGGGCCACAGGTCGGCACGGTGGTGAATGATCCACGGCGCCACCGTGACTCCCGCACCGGCAGGGATGTGGAAGCCGCAGATGTCACTGTCCTGCACGGTCTGCCGGGGGAGGTAGGGGGCCGACGGGTAGAGCCGGGTGGCCTCTTTGAGCACCATCGTGGTGTAGGTCAGCGCGTGGATGTCGGCGGCCGTCGGCGAGGGGCCGGTCAGGATCCGATCGGCTTCCTCGCGGACCTTGGCTTGGATGTGTGGGGCGGCGCCGAGCAGGTGCAGCGCGAAGGTGAGTGCGGTCGCGGTGGTGTCGTGTCCGGCGAACAGGAAGATCTTCACCTGGTCGCGAATCTCGTTGTCGGACAGGGTATCATCGCCGTCACGGGCCGAAACCAAGCGGCCGATCAGGTCTGAGCCGGGAACCTCCGCGGCGCGGCGATGCGCGATGATCTCGTCGCACACGGCATTGATGGCGTGCTGCGCACGGGTGATGCGACGGTTCGCCGGCGACGGCCAGTTCAACGGCAGGGCCACCGGCGAGAGGCCGCGCGACCTGACCGCACGTCCAAGAACGGGAAAGGTGGACCGCACGATCGGCACCATCCGCGTCGAATCCTCACCGAATAGCACGCGCGCCACGATGGCCAGCGTGAGCCGGGTCATTTCCGCGCCGATATCGATCACCGCCTCGGGCCGGGCCCGCCACGTCGTCACCGTGCGATCGACCTCGCCGACCATCGAGTCGGCGTATCCGTCCACGCTGTGCGCGGTGAACAGGGGCTGGATGAACCGCCGCTGCCGCTGCCAGGTGTCGTCCTGGCTGGTGACCAGCCCGTTTCCGAACATGTCCCGCATCGGCCGATAGAACCTGCCCTCCTTGCGATAATTCCGGTTGGTGGGTGCGTTCAGTATCTGCGCGGCGCCGTCGGGGTCGCCGATGATGAAGTACTCGCGGCGCATTCCAGGCGGCCCGAATTCGTACCGGGCGACATCGCCGCACTCGTCGAAACCACGCAGTCCCGCGCCGAGCGGATCACGAAGGAACTCCCGGGTGGTACCGAGCAACCAGGTGCCGGAGACCGTCGCCGGTTCGGTCCGATGCGTCGCAGTGGTGGTCATCGGAAGTCCTCCTTCTCGCGTTCTTTCCATCCTCCGCCGCACGGACCTCGCCAGCGCGAGTATTCGACTACTTCAGCCCCGCGCAGGAGTAGCGCACCACTCGCGTCATCGGCGCGATCGGCACGCATGCTGGGAATATGGGCGACTACCAGCAGCGTCGGGCGGCGATGGACCGCCTACCGGTGCCTTACGCGCTTGCGCTGCGGTTGCGCGACGAGGGCGTCGACGACGCGACGATCGCCGCGCGGGTGGGTATCGAACCCGAAGCGTGGAGGAACTTTTTGGCAATCGCGGTCGCCAAACTGGCCGCTGCGGAATGTCTCGAACAGGACCTGTAAGGCAAGGGGCGGCGGCGTACAATTCGATGATGATCAGCGCGTGGCCGCTGGTGGGTCGGGACGAAGAACTGCGAACGACCGAAGCCGCGGTCGGCGAGAATGCCGGACTCGTGCTCGCAGGTGCTGCGGGCGTGGGCAAAACCCGTTTGGCACGCGATGCCCTCTCGGGTTTGACCGGTGCCAGGGTGCACTGGGCCCTGGCCACTTCTTCCGCGCGCGGTCTGCCCTTGGGCGCTTTCTCGGATCTGTGTCAGCATCTCGGGTCGGACCCGATGCAGCTCGTGCACGAGGTCATTCACGCACTGACCGCCCCCGATCAGCCGGTCGTTGTCGCCGTCGACGACGCCCATCTGCTCGACGAACTCTCGGCATTGCTGGTCCACCAGCTCGTGGTGCGGCGGCTGGCGACCGTGCTGCTGACGGTGCGCACCGGGATGCCCGCCCCGGATGCGATCACCGCGCTGTGGAAGGACCAGGCGTTGCCGCTGCTGGAATTGCAGCCGCTCGGTTACGGGGAAATGCAGGCCCTGCTCGAAGCTGTGCTCGCCGGTGCTGTCGAGTCCGACAGTGCGCGGCGGATCTGGTCGTTCACGCAGGGCAACGCGCTGTACACGCGCGAACTGGTCGACAGCGAGCTCACCGCGAACCGGCTCTATCACAGTGCAGGACTGTGGATCTGGCACGGGCAGCCGACGGTGTCGCGCACACTGCGCGAGCTGATCGACACGCGGATCGGGGCGTTGTCGACCGAGGTGGCGGATGTCCTCGACCTCGTCGCCCTCGGCGAGCCCCTCGACGCGACGGTACTGTGCCGGTTGGCGGGTCCGAGCGCGATCGAAGCGGCCGAAGTGCAGGGGCTGATCACCGTCACCGACGATGTACCACCGCGAATCAGGTTGGCGCACCCGCTTTTCGGTGAAGTCCGCAGATCCGAGGGCAGCACGCTTCGGCTTCGCAGGTTACGAGGCCTGCTCGTCACCGAACTGCGTAGGTCGGGCGGTCGCTCTTCTGCGCAGGGGGTCGTCGCGAGGGCAGATCTGACTCTCGAATCCGACCTGACGCCCGATCCGGAGTTGTTCACCGCCGCGGCCGACGCCGCGCTCGGGATGCTCGACCCGGCGCTGGCCGTGCGGTTCGCCCAGGCCGCGTGGGAGACCGGCGGTCGCGTCGACCACCAGATTCTGTATGCGAAGCTGCTGATGCTCGTGTCCCGAGGCCGTTGCGCGGAAACGGAATTCGCGCGCCTGGCGGATTCCGATCTCTCGACGGGGGACCGTGTCGAAGTGGCCGGTCTGCGCGCGGCCAACCTCGTCTGGATGCTCGGCCGACCCCGTGACGCGAGCGCCGTACTGGACGCGGCCGCCGCCGGACAGGCCGCCACGGTGACTGCCATCCGGGCCTCGGTGGACTCCGTACTCGGCCGACCTCACGCTGCGATCGAGGCCGCACGCACTGCGTTGCAGTCAACGCAGGTACCCGAATTCCACACGATGATGGCGTTGGGCGCGCAAGTGCTGTCCTTCGGGGCGATCGGCCGGATCACCGACGCAGGCAACGCCGCTCGCCGTGGATTCGAGCTGGCGTCACGCTCGGGCGAGACAGCGCATTTCCGATTCTGGCTCGGTGCACTCCACGCCCGGGCACTGCGACTGGCGGGACTGCTCACCGACACCGAGGCAGGCGCGCAGCGATTGCGCTCCGAAGCGCTCGACGCTCCCGGGCTGGCCCGCGTGCAGTCGGTGCTGCTGCTCGGGCACGCCGACCTGGGACTCGGCCACCTCGACACCGCGATCAGATCCCTGCGGGAAGCCCTCGCCGGCGCCACCGCCCACGAGACCACCGACGGTCTGCGCGCGGCATGCCTGATCTGGCTCGCCGAAGCCCTCGCCATCACCGGCGACAGCGCCGCAGCCACAGCGGCGCTCACCGAATGCGACTCGATCCGCTATCCGGACTTCGCCTTCACCGATACCGCCGTATCCATCGCGCGGGCGTGGACCGCAGCCGCGGAAGGCGCTGTCAGTCAAGCACTCTCGCTGCTCAACATTGCGAAATCCGTGGCGCGCGATCGAGGACAGCTGGCCAACGAAGTAATGTGCCATCAGGTGGCCGCCCAACTGGGCGACTGCTCGGGGGCCGCTCGTCTCGCCGAACTGACCGAACTCGTGGAAGGACCTCGCGTTCACGCCGCGGCCGCACACGCCGCCGCTGTCGCGAAGACCGACGGCCAGGCGTTGGAGTTGGCGTCGCAATCCTATGAAGCGATGGGCGACACGATCGCCGCCGCCGACGCCGCGGCACAAGCATCGATGGCATACGCCCACCAACAGCGGCGCGGTGCCGTCCTGACCGCCCTTGCCACTGCCACCCGACTGGCCGCACAATCCCGAACCGCCCTCACTCCCGCCCTACGCGAAGCGTCCTGCCCTGAACCGCTGACCGGCCGACAACGCGAAGTCGTGGCATTGGCCGCCCAAGGCTTGTCGAATCGCCAGATCGCACAACGCCTCACGGTGTCCGTACGCACCGTCGAGGGACACCTCTACCGTGCATCTCAACGCACCGGGGCCGTCAGCCGCGACGAACTAGGTCAAATCCTCCACGGCCGCCATTCGTAATTCCTCCGCCGTTCGAACCGCTCGAATTCGCGTAGCGCAGGGGCGGCCACGAAGGAAATGGGGTATCGGCATACCTGCGCTGTAGCAGCGCCGCGGGCACAGGATCGGTATGCGAGGCGTCCGCAGTGGCGTACCGAGATCAGCACAGGAAGGACCGAACAAATGTTCACCACATATCGACAGCGAGTAATCGGATTCGGCGTCAGCACGATCGGGGCCGTCGCCGCGACAGTGGCACTGGCCGCACCCCACGCGTCCGCGGCGGCACTGAGCGTCGCAGTCGAACCGGGATCCAGCTTCGGCTTGACCACGAGTTTCGGAACGGGCTGCAACTACAAGGTCACGGCGGCGGTGAGCACGCCAGGTGGCGCCGTCTATTTCATGGACAACGGCAGCGTCTTCACCGGCTTCAACCCGAATCAGGTGGAGGCGAACGCGGGTATCGCCGAGACCGTGTGGACCCCGGCAACACCAGGCGTCCACGTCATCAGTGCCTACCACGGAGTCTTCCCCAACGGTACCGAGGTAGCCGCCCCGCCGATCACGGTCGGAACCGGCATCAACACAGGATCCGGTTGCGCAGTGCTGCCCTGACCCGAAACCAGCGGCCCGGAACTCCGGCAAACTCCGGAAACGCGAACAATTACAACCCTTGCCCACCGCGAACACGACGGTCTCGTCGACCGCTGCGCCGCAGACAACATCGCGTTCGCGCTGGCCTGGCTGCTGTTTCGGTCGCCCACCATCGCACTGATCCCCGGCACTTTCTCGGTCGGGGATCTGCGCGACAACGTGGCAGCGGCGTCCCTCGCGCCGCCGCCGAAGGCTGTTGCCGAACTCGACAGCATCGGTGCCGCCGCAGCCTGACGGAGGTCCGGAAACGGCCGCGGAGAGCCGGAATGCTAGGAGCCGGTGCCGAACTGGGGGATGGGCTCCGGTATTGCGATATCCGCAGGCAGTGCGGGAGCGGCGCACCGCTGCGCTTCGCGCGAATGACCTGGGCAGCCCATCGTGAGGTCGCGGCGTTCTCGGTCTCGGACATCTGCCCCCGCCGACACGTGAGGTAGGGCGAAGGTCTCGACGTGGTCAATGACGTAGAGAAGGCAGGGTTCCCGAGCGGGGCCACCCGTATGCCCATCGTGATCGCGGACTGCGGTCAGCTCTGACCATGTGCGTGAGCTGACCGCTTCGACTGGGCGGACAACACCGCCTTCGAGTGCCTGAATCTTGACCAAGGACTCTCGAGGTGTCCCTGTGACCTGCCTATTCGGCGGGCTTCCAGTCCGGGTGGCCCGGCATCGGCGGGAGGTTCGGGCCGCTGAGCCACTCGTCGAAGAACGAGCCGAGGTCGCGTCCGGCGACTTCGGAGGCGACCTTCACGTAGTCGGCGGTGGAGGCCGACTTCTGCAGGAATCGGTCGAGGAAGGTCTGCTCGATGCGGTGAAAAGTGTCCTCGCCCACTGTGTTTCGCAGTGCGTAGAGGGTGACGGCGCCGGGAGCGTCGGTATCGGAGAGCACGCCACCCGCGGTGCTCAGGCGGGTCGGCGGGCCGTCGTCGGGCCGGGCCGCCGCGGCGCTCTGGTAGAGGGCGAGCATGCGTTGCTCGAAGTCGAGGAAGCCGCGGTCGGCGGCGTACCGGTTCTGGTAGTACATGGCGTGGCCTTCGCTGAGCCACATGTCGTCCCACGACCACAGGGCGACGGCGTCGCCGAAGTATTGGTGCACCAGTTCGTGCATCATGGTCGGCGCCTCGACATCCTCGGGACCGGCCAGTGCCGTGGCGCCGAAGGTGGACAGGGTCGCGGTCTCGAGTGCCGAGTCCCGGTAGGAGCTGTCCACGCCGAGCACGCCGTACTGCTCGAACGGGAACGGTCGTCCGAGCGTGGTTTCGAGCCAGGCCAACTGCTCGGCGGTGCGGGCGACAACCGGCCGCAGGGCATCGGTCTGCGCGGTGGGGACGTAGCTGCGCAGCGGCAGTCCGCTGTTCGCGGTGGCATCGATCTCGGTGAGCCGACCCACGGCGACCTGGACCACATGCGTCGGAATCGGCTGCGCGGTGCGGTAGACGACGGTGGTGCGGCCGTTGTCGGTGGTGCTCGACTGCCTCGTGCCGTTCGCGACGGCCTGCACATCGGCGGGCGTACTCACCCGGAAGCTGACGATCGCCTTGTCGCGCGGGTGATCGTTGGACGGGAAGAACACGTGCGCCCGATCGGGCTGGCCGAGCAGCGCGAAGCCGTCCGGCGCGGCGACCCACGGGGTGTTCTCGGCCAGAATGGCCTGGGCCTCCGGTGGTAGATCGGGCGGCAGGTTCAGCGCGGGGGAGAGCGGGTTCGCACTGCGATCGGCGACGAAGGTGATATCGACAGTGAACGAATCCCCTTCGGGCACTGAGCTTTTCGGCGTGATGATCAGCTTCTCGCGTTCGGTGCGAAACTGTGCGTCCGTGCCGTCGACGCGGACCGATTCGAGGCGCTGGCCTGCCGAGTCGAGGCTGAATTCGGAGAGATCCTGGGTGGCGCGCGCGGTCATGCGCACCGTGGAATCCATCGTCGGCGACTCGGGTCGGTAGTCGTAGCTCACCTCGTAGAGTTCGGTGTCGTAGCCGCCGTTGCCCAGTTCGGGGAACAGCCGGTCGCCCAGTGTTTGCGCACCGGGTGTGCCGGAAGCGTCGTTACCGCAGGCGGTGGCGAGCACGGCGGTGGTGACGGCGGCGGCCGTCAGGGCGAGGCACCGAAGGGCGAGGTGGTTCATGGAAACCACCTTGCCGCAGCGGGCTGTCACGGATCGTACCTGCCGCCCGGCGCGTTGCCCCGGCGTCGAGCGGTGTACTCCTACCCGGCCGCGATTCTGGTCGAATTGACCGGTGGTCAGGCCAGTCCGTTGCTGCCGATGGTGAACCAGCTTCAGCCGGTCTTCTGCGGCTGAGCAGGACGTAGGCCACGGGTGCCGCGGCGGTCAGTGTGACGAGCGTCCACGCCAACGGTCGGGCATCGTGGGGTCCCGCGATGCCGACCAGCGGCGCGACCAGGCCGCCGATGACGAAATGAGTCAGACCCAGCAGGGCGGAGGCGCTGCCCGCTACTTCCGCTGACCCGGTCGACAGCGCGAGGGACACGCTGTTGGGCATGGACAGCCCGATCGCGGACACGATCAGGAAGAACCCGATCAGCAGGGTCACCAGGCCCAGGCCGGCGAAGATCGCCGCGGCCGCGATGACACCACCGGCGAGGGAAACGCCGAGGCCCGTCGCCAGCAGAGTGCGCGGGGAGTAGCGCGTCAGGCGGGCGGAGATCTGTCCGGCGAGAATGATCCCGAGGCCGTTGGCGGCGAAAACCAGGCTGAACGCGACCGGGGCCAGGCCGTGGATGTCCTGCAGGACGAAGGGGGAGCCCGCGATGTAGGCGAACATCGCGGCGAACGAAAGTCCCCCTGCCAGTGCGTAACCCGCGAAATTCGGGGTGCGGGCCACGTGGAGCAGGGTGCGCAGCATCGGGGTGCCGGTGCGCGCCGGGTTGGTTTCGGGCAGGCGCAGCACCGCCACGATCAGCACCACACCCACCGCCGTGACAACGGCGAACAGGCCTCGCCAGGATGTCACCTGCAGCAGCAGGCCGCCGACGAGCGGTGACAGGATCGGCGCGAGCCCACTGACCTGCATCAACGTGTTGAAGAACCGGGCGGCCGCAGCGCCTTCGTAGAGATCACGCACGATCGCCCTGGCGATCACGATCGCCGTCCCACCCGCGATGCCTTGCGAAAGCCTCGCGCCGACAAGGAATTCCGCGGTGGGTGCGACCACGCAGAGCACCGAGGTGACGGCGTAGGCGATGACGCCGATCAGCAGTGGGCGGCGCCGACCGTAGCGGTCGCTCAACGGCCCCGCGATCGCCTGTCCGAGTGCGAGTCCGACCAAACATGCCGTGAGGGTCAGCTGGATCGTTGACGCTGCGGCATCGAGCTCACGGCTCAGGTCGGGCAGCGCGGGCAGATAGAGGTCGATCGAGAGCGGCCCGAGGGCTGTCAACGACGCCAGCAGCAGCACCAGACCCGACGTGGTCCGCTTGGTGGTGGTCAATAGTGCTCCTCGAGACGAGAACGCCCCTCCCTATCGAAGGGAGAGGCGTCGAATTCGGCAGTCGCTCAGACAGTTTCGAGTGTCCGTGCCTGCGGTGCGGAGGTTTCGGTGATGCGCTTGCCAAGGGTGATGAAGAAGAACACCAGGCCCACGGTCAGGATGATGTGGCCTCCTCCCGCGAAATGGGCTGCCAATTCGGGGGTTTCGTGGCCGAGGACTGTTCGGGTACCGCGGATTGTCATCACTGTGACGGTCAAGGCCAGGCCCGCGTTGTAGGTCCAGAAGAACGGGTTGAACAGCTTGCCCGCCGACAGCGCGAACATCTTCTCCAAGGCAAGGACGATCAGGAAGAACAGCATGCCCAGAGCCAGCAGATGAGTGTGCACGAGTCCCAGTTGGGACTCGCCCTGGAAGTCGTTGAGCTTGGTGATCTCGCGGTAGTACAGGCCGCTGATCAGACCGACGATCATGTAGGTGTGCGCCGCGTAGTAGAGCTTTTTCATCATGGTCCTTCAGTAAGAAACGGTGAAACGCTGACCCACGAAGGAGGCGTTCTGTAGTGCGTCGACGATGGCGCTCGCGTAATCGCCTACGCTGATGCGGCTTTCGCCATCGGCATCGGTGATCGGGGTGTCGCGGGCCTCGGTGCGGTAGGTGCCGGTCGCCTCACCGGGCACCAGGTGCACCGGCGGCGGGCTGGCGTAGGACCAGCGGACCGACGTATCGGACGCACGCAGAATTTCCAGTGCTTCGCCCTGGTCGCGGGCAGTTTCGAGGTACTGCGGCGGGAAGTTCGGCGAGTCGACGAAACGTTGCCCTGGCGCGTATTCGAGGCTTCCGCCACCGCCGAGGAACACCAGGCGGTCGACGCCCGCGAGGGGCAGTGCCTCGAGCAGGCTCGCCACGCCGCGGGGGACCAGTCGATCCTCACCCTTGATAGCGGCGACGACGGCATCATGGCCTACGACAGCGTTTTTGACCGAGGCGGGGTCGGTGACGTCCATCGTTGACCGGTCGAGGGCGGTGACCCGCAAGCCGCGGGCGGTGGCCTCGCGGACGACCGCACTGCCGAGGTTGCCACGGGCGCCGATGACAGCGATTTTCATGGGCTCCTGATTCAGGTCGTCGATGAAATCGCTGATGAGCGGGGCGATTTCGGGAAGGATCTCCTCGAGTGCGAAGTGGCCCGTGTCGAAGATGTGGATGCCTGCCTCGGGAAGATCACGTAGGTAGGCATGCGCGCCTGCCTCGGGGAAGAAGGCGTCGTTGCGGCCCCACAGGATCAAAGTGGGTGGCTGGTGGTCGCGGAACCACTGCTGCCAGACCGGGTAGAGGGCGAGGTTGGTGTGGTAATCCAGTCCCAGCTCGACCTGGGCATCTTTGCGGCCCGGCAGGTCGAGGAAGTGCTGGTCCAGGGTCCAGCCGTCGGGCGCGATGAGCTCGGGATCGGTGGTGCCGCCCTCGTATTGGCCGCGCGTGACGGGCAGTTCGAGGATCTGGCGCACATTGTCCGCGCCGCCCGGTACCTGCGGGGTGTTTGCGGTCATGGCGCGGGCGAGGTCGGACAGACCCTCGTCATAGGCGTTGGAGTTCTGGACGATCAGCCCGGCGATCAGTTCGGGGCGACGGGTCGCCAGGCGCAAACCCACGGGACCACCGAAGTCGAAGGCGTACAACACAAATCGTGAAAGCCCCACCGCATCGACGAACCCTTCGACGATGTCGGCGAGCCGCTCGAAGCGGTACTCGAAGTCCGCGGGTGCCTCGGTGTGCCCGAACCCCGGATAGTCGGGGGCGATCAGCCGGTATCGCCCGCCCAGCGCATCCATGAGCCGCCGGAACTGATGCGAAGCCGACGGAAAGCCGTGCAGCAGAAGCAAAGTCGGTGCCCCTTGCGGTCCGGTCTCACGGTAGAACACCCGGACCCCGTCGACCTCCACGAACCGATGCCTGATGCGCGGAACGCTGACTGCCACCATAGCAAAACCGACCTCTCTGAATGTTTTTCGTAGACGAATCTATGATTGAGCGTTCGCTGGGTGCGATCAACGAGAAATCACCCAACGATCGTTAACCGGCGGGCAAGGATCACGAGGACGACAGTGGAACGAAACGAGATCGAGGCGTTCCTGACGCTGTCGGAGGAACTGCATTTCGGCCGCACCGCCGAACGACTGCGGGTGTCGACGGCACACGTCAGCAAGACGATCAAGGCGATCGAACGCCAGGTCGGGGTGCCGCTGTTCGAGCGGACCAGCCGCAAGGTCGCGCTCACCGCGGTCGGAGTCCAACTGCGTGAGGAATTGCGCCCCGCCTACGAGCAGGTGCAACGCAGCATGCGCAACGCCAAACTGGCCGGGCGCGGCATCGCGGGGACGTTGTGGGTGGGCTACTTCGGGTCCGCCGGTGGCCGGTATCTGCTCGAGGTGGGCGAGATCTTCCACGCCCGCTATCCCGAATGCGAGGTGCGGATCGCCGAGATGCAGCTCAGCGACGGGGCGAACCGGCTGCGCTCGGGTGAGGTCGAGGCACTGCTGTGCTGCTTCCCGATGTGCGAGCCCGACATGGCGATCGGGCCGCCGCTGATCTCCGAGGACAAGATGCTCGCCGTCCCGTCCGGCCACGAGTTCGCGAGCAGGAAGACACTGTCCCTGGAAGACCTCGCCGAGGTCGAGATGATCCAGAACCCGCCGGAACTCCCGGCCGACTTCGACGAGTTCCACCACCCCAAACGCACCCCCTCCGGCCGTCACATCCGCCCCGGGCCAACGGCGTGCACCTTCCAGGAAATCCTCGCCCTCGTCGGGGCGGGCAAGGGCGCCTACCTCACCACCACCCAGGCGCCGCTGTTCTACCTGCGCCCCGATGTCACCTTCGTCCCCGTCACCGACGCCCCACCCCTGCAATTCGGCCTCGGCTGGATGGCCGCGAGCCTGACCCGACGGGTCGAGGCGCTGGTGCAGGTGGCGGTCGACGCCGGGAATTGAGACTTCACGATCGGGGACGGCATCGCCGCAGCGTGGCGCCTATAGTATGAGACATACAATAACGGCGGACTGGGTGAGAGGGTGATGGGCGATGGCGGCGCGAGCAACTACCCGGCAGAAGATGCTGCTCGGCGGGGTCGAGTTGCTGCGGGAGCGCGGGGCGGCGGGTGTGACCATTGATGCGATCCTGGCCCGGACCGCGACACCGCGCGGGTCGGTGTACCACCACTTTCCCGGCGGTCGCGGGCAGATCCTCAGTGAGTCGCTCGATCTGGCCGGTGACGCGATCGCGGCCATCATCGATGAGTCGCTCAAAGACGGGCCGGTGGCGGGGCTGGAACGATTCGCCGCGTTCTGGAGGCAGATTCTGCAGGCCAGCGACTTCGAAGCGGGGTGTCCGGTGATCGCGGTGGCGGTCGGCGGGGCGCCCGACGACGAGCTTTCGCACAAGGTGGCGGCGATCGTCGAGCGGTGGCAGGCCAGCTTGCGCGCCTGCCTGGTCGCGGCCGGGCTCTCGCCGCAGCGCGCCGTCCCGCTGGCGACCATGGCGATGGCCTCGATCGAGGGCGCGGTCATTCTGTGCCGGACCACGCGCACGATCACCCCGCTCGATGACGTGATCGGCGAGCTCACCGGGATGCTCGCGATGGTTATTCCGCGTCGATAGCCGACTCGATCGCGAGCAATTGGCGCAAGGTCGCGAGTTGCTGGTCGTAGTCGCCGTCGAGTTTGGCCAGCAGGCTGGTGATTCCGGTGGTTCGGTACCGGTGCAGGCGGTCGGCGATCATGGCCGGGGTGCCGATCAGGTTGGTGAGTTGGCCCAGTTCGTGGGGGACCGCTTGTCGTGCGGCGTCGCGGTCGCCGGACTGCCAGAGCGCGGCGACTTCGGTGACGGCGGTGCCGAATCCGAGGCGGGTGAAGGCGTCGTTGTAGAAATTGCGGCCACTGCCCATCGCGCCGATGGTGAACGCGTAACCCTGTGCGTGCTGCTCGATCGCGGCGGCGGCGGTTGACTGTTCTGCGGTGATTTCGACAGCTACCGGGGCGACTAGATCTAAGTCGCTCAGTGACCGGCCCGCCCGTTCGGCGCCCTCGCGCAGTGGGTCCATGAACAGTTCGGCGGCTTCGGGTATGAAGGCGTTGGCGAGCCAACCGTCGGCGAGTTCTCCGGTCAGGCGGAGATTGTTCGGACCCATGGCCGCGTTGTAGATCGGGATGTGCGCGGGTGCGACCATCGGCCGCAGTGCGCGTCCGGGGCCGTCCGGTAGTGGCAGCGGATAGATTTCCCCGGCGTGCTCGAGTCGCTCGGCGCGACTGACGGTGCGAATGATCTCGATGGTTTCGCGGGTGGTCTGGATCGGTTGCCGGAACCGGACACCGTGCCAGCCCTCCATCACCCGTGGGCCGGAAACCCCGATGCCCAGGTCGAATCGTCCGCCCGAGAGTTCATGGATGCTCAATGCCGAGGTGGCCAGCAAAGCCGGTGTGCGGGAACCGAGTTGGACCACAAAGGTGCCAAGGCGGATCGACGAGGTTTTCGCCGCCAGATACGCGAGCGCGGTGAGCGCGTCATAACTCCAGACCTCCGGGACCCACAGTGATGACGCGCCGGCTTCCTCCGCGGCGATGGCGAAGTCGATCGCGCCGGGCAGTCGCGGTTCGATCAGAACACCGATGTGCATTCGGCCTCCTCGTTCATGAATTATGCTCTACAACATACTTCATGGAACCAAGAGTAGAGGAAGGTTCGCCGTGCGCTACCGCGACTGCCCGACGATCGAAGTGACCGAGCGAGTTTCCGGCGATCCGGCCACCGTCTGGGCCTTGGTCACCGATATCGAGCTGCCGGTCCGCTGTGCCGGCGAGCTCGCCGAGGTCGAATGGATCGGCCCGATCGACCGAGTCGAAATCGGCGCGCGATTCCGTGGGCGCAACAGCCATCCTGCGCTGGGCGCCTGGGAAACCGAATGCGAGATCGTGGAGGTCGAACCGGGTCGCCGCTGGGTATGGAACGTCTTCGGACCCGAAGGGGTCAGTGCCACCTGGGGTTTCGAGGTCGAACCGGCACGGGAGGGAACGCTGGTGCGCCAGTGGGCCAAGCTCGGCCCCGGTCCGTCCGGATTGTCGTCGGCGATCGCGGCGAAGCCGGACATGGAGGGCCGCATCGTGTCCCGCCGCCTGGCCGAGTGGGCCGATGGCATGCGCGCCAACCTGGCGTGGGTAGGTACCCACAGCGAGGCCGGGGCAGCGGACTAGACCCGGCCTGTCGGGCTGGATCTCGTTCCGCTCCACCGTCGTCCCGGTGACCGTTGCCCGCTGGTTAACGACCATTGGGCGATTGATCGTTGATCGCACCCGCCGAACACTCAATCATTGATCCGTCTACGAACATTCAGATACGTCGGTTCGGTACATACCGGCTTTGCTTCTGCCGCACGACTTTCCGTGAACGCCAGTCCTGTCCTCCGCGAGACCAGCGATGGCAAGGAGCTGGCCGCGCGGCCTGCCTGACGTCTGTACGCCACGAAATAGTCCTTCGCAATTTATGAGAGCTCGAAACGGATGACGATGACGACGAACGATCTACGCAGTGCCCTCAAAGGGCGCGTGCTCCTGGCCGATGACGACGGCTTCGAACAGGCGGCCACCGCCTGGAATGTGACCGCCGGACAGCCGGTGGCGGCTGTGGCGGAGGCCCGCGGATGCCGATGACGTGGCGGCGCTCGTGCGTTATGCCCGGCGGACAGGCATGACGGTGACCGCGCAGCCGAGCGGACATGGCGCCTCGGGTGATGTGGACGGCGTGATCCTGTTGCGTACCGGCGCGCTGAACGAGGTGGAGGTACGCCCGGAGGATCGCGTGGTTCGGGTGGGGCGGCGTGAAATGGGGGTAGGTGCTGGCGGCGACTGGTCCGCTGGGTCTGACCGGCCTGTCCGGCAGCGCGCCAGGAGTCAGCGTGACCGGCTACACCCTGGGCGGTGGGATCGGCTGGTTCAGCCGCAAGGACGGCCTCGCCTCCGACAGCGTGCGTGCCATCGACATCGTGGACGCCGGAGGCGAGCCGCGTCGGGTCACCCCCGAGTCCGATCCTGAGCTGTTCTGGGCCCTGCGCGGCGGTGATGGGGACTTCGCGGTGGTGACTGCCCTCGAACTGGACCTGTTCCCCGCGCCAGTCCTGTACGGCGGGCGTGTGATCTGGCCGGAGCCCCGGACCAGGGAGGTCTACGACGCGTTCCTGGAGATCACCGCTGAGGCGCCTCGTGAACTCAGTGTCTGGATCAACCGGCTCCAGCCACCCGGTACATCGCCGATGGTGACGCTGGATCTGGCCTATCTGGGTGAGGCGGCCCAGGCGGAGGACCTGCTGGCGCGCATCGACAAGATCGGGGGTGCGATCGTGGACAGTCGCGGCGTCATCCCGGTTGCCGACGGGTGACATCGCCGCCGAGCCCACCGATCCGGTCCCATCCATCGCTCGGTCGGAGCTGCTCACCGGCCTGGACTCGGATGCGGTGGAGCGACTACTGGCCAAGCCGGTCGAGCCACTCATCAACGTCCAGATCAGGCACCTGGGTGGGGCGCTCGCCGAGCCGAGCGGCGAGACCGGTGCGAGCGGCGCGGTGAAAGAGCCGTACCTGCTCGGTCTGGTGGGTCTCGGCATCGGGCGCACGGCCGATGCGACGCGAGCCAGGCAGGCCGAGGTCGTGGCCGATCTGGGGGCCTGCATCAGCGGCCGCAAGCCCTACACCGTGCTGTCGCCCGGTGACACGGCAGCGAAGGCCTTCTCCGACAGCACCCTCGCGCGACTGCGGGAGATCAAGCGGACCCGTGACCCGCACAACGTGTTCCGCGCGAACTACCCGATGCTCGGATAGTCCAGCGCCACTCATTGTCACGGCCCGCCGCCCATCGGCGCGGCGGGCCGCTCTCTGAACCCGGGCAGGTCGCCCATTCTAGAAATGCCGACCGGCGTAGCTGCAGCGTTCGCGGCCTTCGTCGTCCGCCGCCAGTGCGTTACCGAGCAGCGACCACCTGCTGGGACTCGTTGTGCTGCTTGGACTTACCCCGCAAGGTCAGCGTGTAGACCAGGGCGGCCGACGCGGTGGCGGCGAGCAGCAGGTAGCCGAGGGTGTAGTCGTGCCAGTGGCTGTAGGTCAGGCCCATCACCAGCGGCGGGAAGTAGCCGCCGAGGCCGCCTGCCGCACCGACCAGACCGGTCACCGTGCCGACCTTGCTCGGTTCGACCATCTTCGCCAGCAGCGCGAACACACCACCGGTACCGAGGCCGAGGAACAGCGCGGTCAACACCAGGCTGGCGCCTGCCGCGAGTTCGAGCGGCGGACCGAACGACAGCACGACCGCCATGGTCGCGGTGCCCGCGAAGGCGATGGCCAGCACCATGACCGGGCCGATCTTGTCCGACAGGATGCCGCCGAGCGGGCGGGCGGCGACCCCGGCCAGGGCGAAGCCTGCGGTGCGCAGGCCCGCGTCGGACTGGGCGAATGCGTAGACGTTGTGCAGCACGGTCGGCAGGTAGGTGGAGAACGCGACGAACCCGCCGAAGGCGACGGCGTAGAGGAACGCGCCCTGCCAGGTGGCCTTCATCTTCAGCGCGGCGCCGATCCGGGGGAGTGCGGGAGTGGTCGCGGGCGTCCAGCTCGGGGCGTCCTTGCTGAACAGGTACATCGCCACACCGGCCACCGCCAGCGCGATCGCGATCAGCACATGGGTGGTGCCGCGACCGAACCACTCGACCAGGCGCGGGGTGAGCAACGCAGAGAGCGCGGTGCCGCCCATACCGGCCCCGAAGATGCCGGTCGCGAAGCCACGACGGCTGGGCTCGTACCAGTTGTTCACGAACGGGACGCCGACGGCGAAGGTGGTGCCCGCGATGCCGAGGAAGAAGCCCCAGAAGATCAGTGCCCCATAGGAATCGGCCCAGCCGACCATCAGGACCGGGATGATGCTGACGAAACACAGGATCGTGAACATGCGCCGCCCGCCGTACCGGTCGGCGAGGACACCGACGGGGATCCGGCCCAGCGAACCGACCAGGACGGGGGTGGCGACGAGCATGGACTGCTGGCCCGCCGACAGCGAGAGCAGTGTGGTGTAGGAGGTCGAGAGTGGGCCGATGAGATTCCAGGCCCAGAAGGTGATGCCGAAGACGAGGGTCGCCAGGGCAAGATTGCGTGACTTCACTTGAGCTCGGTCCTTTCTTACGTGAGGAGGTGGGTGAGCAGGCCCGCGACGGCGCCGCCGAGCAGCGGCCCGCAGACGGGCACCCAGGCGTAACCCCAGTCCGCGTCCTTGCGGGCGGCGGTCACGGGAGCGCGGAACCGGTCGGGGATCGAGACCGGCGAACCGGCGGTGACGAGCGTGCGTGGCGAGACCCGGCTGGTGGGCAGCAGGGCGTAGGCCAGGCGCGGGGCCAGGTCGCGGGCGGGGTTGATCGCGTACCCGGTGGGTCCGCCGAGGGATGCGCCGATGCCGACGACGACCAGTGCCGCGGCGAGCGGGCCGAGACCGCTGGGCGTGTGACCGAAGGACAGGATCACCAGGACCAGCGCGAACGTGGCGATCGCCTCGGTGACGAAGTTCCAGCGGTGCGAGCGGATGGCGGGGCCGGTGGCGAAGACGGCGAGCTTGGTCGCCTCCGAGGGTTCGGCATCGAAATGCTGCTTGTAGACCGCGAACGCGGCGCACGCACCGAGGAACGCACCGGCGAACTGCCCGGTCAGATACGCCGCGGTGGTGCCGACCGTCACCGGGATGCCCGGCGCGAATTCGGTGGCGCCACTGGTGATCATGCCGAGGGTCACGGCGGGGTTGAGATGGCCGCCGGTCTTGTAGGCCGCGTACACACCGGCGAAGACGCCGAGGCCCCAGCCGAAGGTGATCAGCAGCCAGCCGCCGTCGATCCCTTTGGATTTCCGCAACGTCACATTGGCGACGACGCCGACACCGAGCAGCAGCAGGATGCCGGTGCCCAGCGCCTCGCTGACGAAAATCGAACAGAGGCTCATAGCCAGCGCGCGGTGACCAGACGGGCCGCGTTGGCCGAGGCGTCGGTGGTGGCCTCATTGGCCGCCAGTTCCGCGTGTACTCGGTCGAAGTAGGCGTTGACCTCGTCGTCGACACGGTCGTTGTCCCAGCCGAGCGGGCCCGCGACCAGTCGGCCGATGTCCTGCGCGGCGGTCAGGCCGCGGTCGGGTACTTCGATCGAGATGCGGGTGCGGCGGGTGAGCAGGTCGTCCAGGTGCAGGACGCCTTCGCTGGTGGCCGCGTAAACAACCTCGGCGGCAATGTAATTCGGTGCGCCCTCGATCGGTCGGGCCAGGCTCGGGTCGGCCGCGACGAGGTCGAACAGTTCGGTGATCAGTGAGCCGTAGCGGCCGAGCAGGTGCTCGATCACCTCGGTCGACAGCCCGGCCCGTTCCACCAGACCCTCGGGGTCCGACAGCAGGGTCGCCCGCAGTTCGTAGTAGCCCTCGGCACCGAGGATCGGCATGAACTCGGTCGCCGACGGTGCGACCGGGCGGCCGAGGCGCTGCGCGGCGGCGTCGACCACGTCCTTGGCCATCACCCGGTAGGTGGTGTACTTGCCGCCGGCGATCACGAACAGGCCAGGGGCGGGTTCGGCGACGGCGTGTTCACGCGAGAGCTTCGCGGTCTCCTTCGTCGCACCGGTCATCAGCGGGCGCAACCCGGCGTAGGTGCCGACGATGTCGGCGCGCGTCAGCGGTTCGCGCAGTAGCGAATTGACGTGGTCGAGGATGTACTGCACGTCGGCGGCGCTCGCGGTGGGGTGGTTCTTGTCGAGGGACCATTCGGTGTCGGTGGTGCCGATGATCCAGTGCTCGGCCCACGGGATCACGAACAGCACCGACTTCTCGGTGCGCATGATCAAACCGGTGTCCATGTTCAGGCGCTCGCGCGGCACCATGATGTGCACGCCCTTCGACATCTGTACGTGGAAGGGGAATTCGACGCCGGTCATCTCGATCATGTCGTCGGTCCACACGCCGGTCGCGCTGATCACGGTCTTGGCCTTGATCTGGTGCGTCACACCGGTTTCCAGGTCTTCGACCGTCGCGCCGGTGACGCGGTCGCCCTCGCGGAGCAGGCCGACGACCTTGGTGCGGGTGAGCACGGTGGCGCCCGCGTCGGCGGCGGTGCGGGCCAGCATCATGGTGTGGCGGGCGTCGTCGACCTGGGCGTCGTAGTAGCGGATCGCGCCGGTCATCGCGTCGTCGGTGAGCGCGGGCGCCAGTTCCAGTGCCTTGGTGCGGCTCAGGTGCTTGTGCATCGGCACCGAGCGGGCGCCGCCGAGGGTGTCGTAGAGGGCGATGCCGGCGCCGATGTAGGCGCGCTCCCACACACGGTGCTGTAGCGGGAACAGGAACGAGACGGGGTGCACGAGGTGCGGGGCGAGCGAATTCAGCAGCAGCCCACGCTCTTTCAGCGCTTCCCGGACCAGCGCGAAGTCCATCTGCTCCAGGTAGCGCAGGCCGCCGTGGATGAGCTTCGACGAACGGCTCGAGGTACCGGCGGCGAAATCGCGGGCCTCGACCATGGTGACGGACAGGCCGCGCGAGGCGGCGTCGAGCGCGGCGCCGGCGCCGGTCACCCCGCCGCCGATGACGAGGACATCGATCTCGGTGTCGTCGAGGTCGGCGATCGCGGCGGCGCGGTAGTCGGGGTCGAGACGGGTGGTGCGGGCATGGCTGGTCATGGGGTGCTCCTCGAGCGGAAGTAAGGGGGAAAGTTATTGGTGGGGTGTGTTATTCGACGTCGACCCAGTCGAGGGTGCGGCCGACCGCGTTTTTCCAGCGGGTGTAGCCGCTGGCTCGCTGCTCGGCGGTCCACCTCGGCTCCCAGTGCTTGCCCTCGTGCCAGTTGTCGACGAGCTCGTCGATGTCGGACCAGAATCCGACCGCGAGACCCGCGGCGTAGGCGGCGCCGAGCGCGGTGGTCTCGGCGACCACGGGCCGCGACACCGGCACACCGAGTAGGTCGGCCTGGATCTGCATCGCCAGCGAGTTCGCGGTGACGCCGCCGTCGACGCGCAGCGCCGCCAGGTGCACACCGGAATCCCGTTGCATCGCCTCGACCACGTCGCGGGTCTGGTAGCAGATGGATTCCAAGGTGGCGCGGGCCAAGTGCGCGTTGTTGCTGTAGCGCGACAACCCGACGATCGCGCCGCGGGCATCGGGCCGCCAGTACGGGGCGAACAGCCCGGAGAACGCGGGCACGAAGTAGACGCCGCCGGTATCGGGAACCTTGGCCGCCAGATCCTCGATCTGGGAGGCCCCGCCGATGATCCCGAGCTGATCGCGCAGCCACTGCACCGCCGACCCCGTCACCGCGATCGAACCCTCCAGCGCGTACACCGGCTTGTGGTCGTCGAATTGGTAGGCGACGGTGGTCAGCAGACCGTGGGTGGAGTGCACGATCTCGGTGCCGGTATTGAGGACGAGGAAGTTGCCGGTGCCGTAGGTGTTCTTCGCTTCGCCGGGACGGAAACACACCTGCCCGACCGTGGCGGCCTGCTGGTCACCCAGCACGCCGGTGATCGGCACCTCACCCTTGAACGGGCCGTCGGGGTTGGTGAAACCGAAGCTCATCGGGTTGGACGAGGGCGCGATGCGCGGCAACATCGCCGCGGGCACATCGAAGAGCGCGAGCAGCTCGGCGTCCCATTCCAGGGTCTCGAGGTTCATCAGCATCGTGCGGGAGGCATTGGTCGGATCGGTGATGTGCAGACCGCCGTTGATCCCGCCGGTGAGGTTCCAGATCAGCCAGGAGTCGGTGGTGCCGAACAGGGCGTCGCCGCGCTCGGCGTCGGCGCGCACACCCTCGACATTGTCGAGGATCCAGCGCAGTTTGCCGCCGGAGAAGTACGGGGCGGGCGGCAGGCCGGTTACCTTGTGCACGAAGTCGGCGTGGCCGGTGCGGTGCAGGTCGGCGACGATCTTGTCGCTGCGGGTGTCCTGCCAGACGATGGCATTGCAGTAGGGGCGCCCGGTGTGCCGGTTCCACACCACGGTGGTCTCGCGCTGGTTGGTGACCCCGACCGCCACCAGGTCACGGTGGGTGAGCCCGGCGCCTGCCAGTGCGCTCTTGATGACGGTACGGGTGCGCTCCCAGATCTCGTCCGGGTTGTGCTCGACCCAGCCGGGCGCGGGCAGGATCTGCTCGTGCTCGAGCTGGTGGCGGGCCACTACGTTGCCACGCCAGTCGAACACCATGAATCGGGTGCTTGTTGTGCCCTGATCGATGGCACCTACGTATTGCGTCATCTGCGGTCCTTTCCGACCGGCTCATCGTTGAGCCAGGCCGCCCGGCGTAACCCGGGTCCACATTCGACGTTACGAAGCTATGACGAGCTGTACCGCCTACCCCGTTCGACAATGTCGAATTGTGGCGATCCTCATGCTCACCAGCCCTGACGCTCGGGCCGCGACCCCATCAGCTCGTCGGGCTTGGCGGTCGAGCGCGACCGGTAGACGATGTAGGGCCGGTAGAAATAGCTGATCGGGGCGCTGAAGGCGTGGACGAGGCGGGTGAACGGCCAGATCGCGAACAGGGTCAGCGCGATCAGCACGTGGATGTGGAACGACGTCGGCGCTTCGGCCATGAGGTCACCGCGCGGCTGCAGGATCCAGATCGACCGGAACCACGGCGAGACCGTTTCCCGGTAGTTGTGTTCGGGGCCGACCGCGCCGGAGCCGATCAGCGTGGTCGCCAGGCCGGTGATCAACGCGCAGACCAGGACCAGGTACATGATCTTGTCGTTGAGGGTGGTGGCGGTGAACACCGGTCCGTTGCGGCGGCGCCGGTAGATCAGCAGCGCGAGCCCGACAAGGGTGGAGACACCGGCGATGCTGCCCAGCGCGATGGCCTGGATGTGATAGACGTGCTGGCTCATCCCCATGGCGTCGGTCCAGGATTCGGGGATCACCAGGCCGATGATGTGGCCCACGATCACCACCATCATCCCGTAGTGGAACAGCGGGCTGCCGATGCGCAGCAGCTTGGATTCGTAGAGCTGGGAGGAGCGGGTGGTCCAGCCGAACTTGTCGTAGCGGTAGCGCCACCAGGTGCCGACGATCAGGATCGCCAGACTCACATACGGGATGATGTTCCAGAAGGTGCTCACCTGAGTCCTTTCGCTACGGCGGGTTCCCGATCGTCGGCGCTGCGGCGCGGCGGCACGGTCAGGGTGAACGGGGCCAACCCCACCGATTCGGCGGCCGGGCCGGTGTCGACGAGCCTGCGCGCCCAGCCGAGATCGGAATCCGTCGCGGCGGGCAGCGTTGCGGTGACCGCCGCCAAAGTCGGGGCATAGAGCGAGTTTTCGTCGTCGAGCGCCAGACCGATCGCGTGGATCGCGCGACGGTTGGCGGTGAGCAGGGCCGCACCGGCGATCGGGTCGACGGTCGCCGCGAATTCGAGGACGACCGGGAGGTGGTCGGGGACCTCGCTCGACGGCGGGGCGACACCGGCAGTCCGGTAGGCCTCGGTGAAGGTGAGCATCGCCATTCCACGATTGCGAGTGTCGCCGTCGGTCCAGTACGTGAGCAACAGGGTCGCTCGTCTGCGCAGGTCGAAGGTGTCGACATACTGTTGCGCCGCAGCCGTTTCCGACAGTGCGCGCAGGGCGGCGGCGGTGTCGAGCAACGGTCGCGCCTGCTCGGGTGAGAGGTGGTCACACAGTTCTGTGACGAGTTCGAGTCGCGCGTGCTGGTCCGCGTTCGGGTAGGCGAGCAGCAGCGACGCGGCCTGCCAGGTCAGTCGATGCTCTGCGGCTTTGCGGGCCGTGCGTCCGCGCATCATTTGCCCCCGCCGGGGAACATTCCGTCGGGTGCGCCCTTGCCGTCCCAGTTGAGCAGGTTGACGCGGGAGGTGTTGCCGGCTTCGGCACCGAGCGTTTCGCTGGTCTGGCGTTGTTTGAGCGCCTGGAACGTTTCCACCGCGACCGGCACCGGCTTACCGCTGGTCTCCCCGAACGGGCCGGAGGCCTGCTCGTACATGCCGGGACCGCCGTCGAAGTCGAGCGCGCAGTCGGTCATCGATTCCTCGAGCTGATGCCCCTGATCGGCGTAGGCCGACGGAATCACGTACCGGTCTTCGATTTTCGCGAGCGCGAGCAACCGGTACATCCGGTACATCTGCTCCTCCGTCATCCCGACGGCCTCCGGAATATGGGCCTGCGGTTCGCGTCCGAGATTGATATCGCGCATGTAGGAGCGCATCGCGGCCAGCTTGCGCAACACCGCCGCCACCGGTTCGGTATCGCCCGCGGTGAACAATTCGGCCAGGTATTCCAAGGGAATACGCAGTGATTCGAGCGCGCCGAACAGATTGCCGACGTCTTCGCCGTCGTGACCGTCGCGGCTCACCGCGTCGACCACCGGCGACAGCGGCGGGACGTACCAGACCATCGGCAGGGTGCGGTATTCCGGATGCAGCGGCAACGCCACCCGGAAATCCTTGATCAGCGCGTGGATCGGCGACCGCTGGGCCGCCTCGATCCAGCTGTCCGGAATACCCGAAGCCTTCGCTCCCGCAACAACTTCCGGATCGTTGGGGTCGAGCATCACGTCCAGCTGCGCCTCGTAGAGGTCGCGTTCATCGGGCACGGCCGCCGCGTCGAGCACCCGGTCCACGTCGTAGAAGACCAGCCCGATATAGCGCAACCGGCCCACGCAGGTCTCCGCGCACACCGTCGGCAACCCGACCTCCACGCGCGGATAGCAGAACGTGCATTTCTCGGCCTTGCCGGTCTTGTGGTTGAAATACACCTTCTTGTACGGGCATCCGGAAATGCACATGCGCCAGCCGCGGCACTTGTCCTGATCGACGAGCACGATGCCGTCCTCGGTGCGCTTGTAGATCGCCCCCGACGGGCACGACGCGACGCACGCCGGGTTCAGGCAGTGTTCGCAGATGCGCGGCAGATAGAACATGAATGTCGACTCGAGATCGGACTTGACTTTCTCGCTCACCTTCGCCAGCACCGGATCCCCGGGCAGGATCTCCGGCGAACCGGCCAGGTCGTCGTCCCAGTTGGCCGACCAGTTGATCTTCATCCGCTCGCCGGTGAGCAGGCTACGCGGTGCGGCGACGGGGAACTGGTCGCTCAGTGGGGCATTGATCAGGTTCTCGTAGTCGTAGGTCCACGGCTCGTAGTAGTCGTCCATCGACGGCATCTTCGGATTGGCGAAGATATTGGCGAGCTTGGCGAAACGATCACCGCCGAGCAGCCGCAACCGGCCCTTCTTCAGTGTCCAGCCGCCGCGCCATTTCTCCTGATCCTCGTACTGTCGCGGATAGCCCTGTCCCGGACGGGTTTCCACATTGTTGAACCAGACGTATTCGGTGCCGGATCGGTTGGTCCATGCCTGCTTGCATGTCACCGAACAGGTATGGCAGCCGATGCATTTGTCCAGGTTCATCACCATCGCCAACTGCGCCATGACCTTCATCAGTACGTCACCTCCTGGCTGCGGCGACGCACCACGGTCACTTCGTCGCGTTGATTTCCGGTGGGGCCGAGATAGTTGAACGCGAACGAGGTCTGGGCGTAACCGCCCGCCAGGTGCGTCGGTTTGATCAGGAGCTGGGTGATCGAATTGTGAATGCCGCCACGGGTTCCCGTGGTATCCGAGAGCGGGACATCGATGGTGCGTTCCTGCGCGTGATAGACGTAGACCACGCCTTCGGGCATGCGCTGGGACACCACCGCCCGGCACACGTACACGCCGTTGCGGTTGAGCGCCTCGACCCAGTCGTTGTCGCGCACACCGATCTTGTCGGCGTCACCCGGGCTCATCCACATCGTCGGGCCGCCGCGTGAGAGCGACAGCATCAGCAGGTTGTCCTGGTATTCGGAGTGGATCGACCATTTCGAGTGCGGGGTCAGATAGCGCAGCGTCAGGCCGACACCGTTGCGCTCACCGATGGCAGGTTCGCCGAAGAGCTTGCCCATATCCAGGGGCGGTCGATAGATCGGGAGTGCTTCGCCGAGTTCTTCGATCCAGTCGTGGTCGACGTAGAAATGCATGCGTCCCGTGAGGGTGTGGAACGGTTTGCCGAACTCGATGTTCTGGGTGAACGGGGCGTAGCGCCGCCCGCCGGTTTCGCTGCCCGACCATTCCGGGCTGGTGATCACCGGGACCGGACGAGATTGGGTCTCGGCGAAGGTGATTCGGCGTTCCTCGCTGCCCTCGGACAGTTCGACCATGTGACAACCGGTGCGACGGTCGAGTTCCTTGAAACCCTCCACCGAAAGGCGTCCGTTGGAGGTTCCCGACAGCATGAGGATGGTTTCGGCGGCCTTCTCGGCGGTGTCCAACGCAGGCCGACCGACCGCTACGCCCGAATTCATGACCCCGTGCAAACGGCCGAGTTCGGTGACTTCCTGATCCGGGAAGATGGTGATGCCCTTGGTGGTCAGGCCAAGCTTCTCCACCAGCGGTCCGAGCGCGGTCCACTTCTCGGCGACCGCCGCGTAGTCGCGTTCGACCACCGCGATCGGGCCCATCGTCTTGCCGGGCACGGGCGCCTCGCCGGTGACCTGCCAATTCGATTGGGTGCCATGGGGATAGGCCATCGCGCCCGGTGTGTCGTGCTGCAGGGTACCGAGCACGACGTCGGTCCTGGTGCCCAGATGTTGCGCCGCCATCGACGAGAACACCCGGGCGATCGCGCCGAACGCGTCGAAGTCGGACTTGGTTTCCCACGGTGGGTCGATGGCCGGGGTGAAGGCGTTCATGAACGGGTGCATGTCGGTGCTGGACAGGTCGGCCTTCTCGTACCAGGTCGCCGCGGGCAGCACGATGTCGGAGAACAGGGTGGTCGAGGTCATGCGGAAGTCGATCGACATCAGCAGATCGAGCTTGCCCTCGGGGACCTCGTCGGGGGAGACCACGTCGACCGGGCGGTCTTTCGGCCCGGCGATGTCGTTGCGCACGTTGGAGCTGGTGCCGAGCAGATGCTTCAGGAAGTACTCGTTGCCCTTGGACGAGGAACCGAGCAGATTCGACCGCCAGACGCTGAGTACGCGCGGCCAGTTCTTCGGATTGTCGGGATCCTGGACGGCGAATTTCAGTGCGCCACTGTGCAATTGGTCCACGGTGTAGGCGACAGGGTCGACGCCTGCCGCCTTCGCCTCGTCGGCCAGCGCCAGCGAGGAGCGGTCGAACTGGGGGTAGAACGGCGTCCAGCCCATCGCCACGCCCGCGCTCATCACGTCCATCGTGTGCTTGTCACGGAACAGGCCACGACCGGTCGGGGAGGCGAGCACGTCGGCGCGGTAGCCGTCGTAGCGCCACTGGTCGGTGTGGGCGTACCAGTAGGAGGTGCCCGCCATCAGCCGCGGCGGGCGCGACCAGTCGGTGCCCATCGCCACGGTCGCCCACCCGGCCACCGGCCTGCACTTCTCCTGGCCCACATAGTGGGCCCAGCCGCCGCCGTTACGTCCCATCGATCCGGTGAGCAGCAGCATCGCCAGGATCGCGCGATAGGTCGCGTCGCCGTGGAACCACTGGCAGATGCCGGCACCCATGATGATCATGGAGCGGCCACCGGAATCGACGGCGTTGTCGGCGAACTGGCGGGCGATCCGGATGACCTGCTCGGCGGAAACGCCGGTGATCTGTTCCTGCCAGGCGGGGGTGTAGAGGCTGTCGACGTCGTCGTAACCGGTGGGCCACCCACCCTGCAGGGGGTCGCGCCCCACGCCGTACTGGGCGAGCATCAGATCGAAGACCGTGCACACAGGTCGGCCGTCGAGGACCATCACCGGCACACCGCGATCGATCGTCTCGCCGTGGCCGTCGAGGGTGTCGAACCGGGGCAGCGTGACGGTCGCGCTTTGCAGCTGCGCGCCGCGTACGTCGGCCACGCTGAGCACCGGCTGCAGGTCACCGAGTTCCAGGTTCCATTTACCGGCGCCGTCGGGGCCGTAGCGGAAGCCGAGCGAGCCGTGCGGGATCACCGGTCGGCTGGTGACGCCGTCGATGAAGATCGGTTTGAAGGCGGCGTTCTCGTCGGTGCTGCCGAGGTCGGCGGCGGTGAGATTCTTGCCGGGGACCAGCCTGCCGTCGCGCTTCTCGAGACTCACCAGGAACGGCAGATCGGTGAACTTCTGCACGTAATCGACGAAGAACGGTTCGCGCTTACGGACGAAGTACTCGTTGAGAATGACGTGGCCCATCGCCATGGCCATCGCGCCGTCGGTGCCCGCCGCGCACGGCATCCACTCGTCGGCGAACTTGGTGTTGTCGGCGTAGTCGGGGCTGATCGTGACGACCTTGGTGCCGCGATAGCGCACCTCGGCCATCCAGTGCGCGTCCGGTGTGCGGGTCACCGGCACATTCGAACCCCACATGAGCAGGTACGAGGCGTCCCACCAGTCCCCGGATTCGGGGACGTCGGTCTGGTCGCCGAACACCTGCGGTGAGGCCACCGGCAGGTCGGCGTACCAGTCGTAGAAGGAGGTCATCACGCCGCCGAGGAGCTCGATGAAACGCGAACCGGCGGCGAAGGACACCATCGACATGGCCGGGATCGGCGAGAAGCCCGCGACCCGGTCGGGGCCGTACTCCTTGATCGTGTGCACGTGCGCCGCGGCGATCATCTCGACCGCCTCATCCCAGCTCACCCGCACCAAACCACCCATGCCCCTGGCCTTTTGGTACTTGCGGCGGCGATCGGAATCGGCCTGGATATCGGCCCAGGCCAGCACCGGGTCGCCCAGCCTGTTCTTGGCTTCGCGATACATCTCCACCAGCAGGCCGCGCGCGTACGGATACCGCACACGGGTGGGGGAGTAGGTGTACCAGGAGAACGCGGCGCCGCGCGGACAACCACGCGGCTCGTAACCGGGGCGGTCGGGGCCCGCCGACGGATAGTCGACGTCCTGGGCCTCCCAGGTGATGATGTCGTCTTTGACGTAGACCTTCCACGAGCACGAACCGGTGCAGTTCACGCCGTGGGTCGAGCGCACCACCTTGTCGTGGCTCCACCGGTTGCGATAGAAGATGTCGCCTTCGCGTCCGCCCTTGCGGGTGACGGTCCGCAGGTCGGCGGATTCGGTGCCGGGAGTGAAGAACCGGCCGCTCCGCACGAGCAGGTCTTCGACAGGACCGCCGATTCGAGCTCGGTTTGCCACGCACTTCTCCTTCGACGAGGCGGATCTTCAGTGGGAGGACTTACTCGACGGCGTGCAGCTTGACCACGGTGTAGACGAGCGCGGCCAGCGCGGTCGCCGCGAGCAGCAGCAGGCCGACGGTGTAGCTGTGGCTCGCCTCGTTGTAGGTGATGCCCATGATCAGCGGCGGGAAGTAACCGCCGAGACCGCCTGCCGCCGAGACGATTCCGGTGACACTGCCGACGCTCGAGGCCGGCGTGCGCCGCGCCACCCACGCGAACACCCCGCCGGTCCCGATGCCGAGGAACAACGCCAGGGTGATGAACGTGGCCGCCGAGGCGACGTCGGCGGGCGGTTTGAAGGCGGCGACCACGGCCATCACCGCGGTGCCCGCCAGCGAGGTGACCACGATGTACTTCGGGGCGATGCGATCCGACAGCGCGCCACCGATGGGCCGGGCGATCACCGCGGCGAGCGCGAAAGCCGCCGTTCGGGTGCCCGCGTCGACCGCGGAGAAGTCGTACACGTTCTTGATGTAGGTCGGCAGATACGAGCTGAACGCCACGAAACCGCCGAACACCACCGCGTAGAGGAACGACATCTCCCAGGTGACACCGAGTTTCATCGCCGCACGCAGTTTGGGCAGCACCGGATCTGTGTTCGGTGTGAAGTCGGGAGAGTTGCGCATGAACAGGATGCACAGCACCGCGGTCACCGCGAGGACCGCCGCCACGATCAGGTGGGTCGGCAGCAGCCCGAACCAGCGCACGAACCGCGGCGTGAAGAACGCCGACACCGCCGTGCCGACCATGCCCGCCCCGAACACCCCGGTCGCGAACCCGCGCCGGGCAGGCACGTACCAGGAGTTGGCGAACGGAATGCCGACGGCGAAAATCGTGCCGGGAATACCGAGCAGGAACGCGAACACCAGCATCAGCGGATACGACTCGATACTGCCCGCGATGCCGACCGCGACAACCGGCACGATCGAGGCCAACGACACCCCGATGAACATGTTCCGCCCGCCGATGCGGTCGGTGAGGGCACCGGACACGATCCGGCCCAGCGAGCCGACCAGGATCGGCATCGCCACCATGATCGAGGCCGCCATGCTGCTCAACGCCATCTTGTCGGCATAGTTGGGCGACAGGGGGCCGATGAGGTTCCACGCCCAGAAATTGATGGCCGATACCCAGGTGGCCAGGGCGAGATTCAGGGTCGGCGACCCGGTGCGTACCGCTGCTCCAAGCGAGGTCACCCGCTCAGGAAACCACACGTTTCACCGGGTACGACGGCGAACACGCAACAATTCAGCAACCTGATCGTGCCCGCCTGAAGTGGATGTACCTGCGAATTCGGACAAGCTGGACTTCGGACTAGTGCCGCTGGCAAACAGACCGCCGCGCGTCGACCCGACCGCTCTATGGTGTTCGGCATAATCCCGTGTTATGTTGCGGTGCATAATCCGGCCCGTTCTCGGGCTGCGGCGTATCGGAAGGTGTTCCCATGACGGAACCGGAGCAGCAGGCGACCGCGTGTGTGCTGTGCGAGTGCAACTGTGGGATCACGGTCGAGCTGGACGGACGCCGATTGGCCAAGATCCGCGGCGACAAGGCGCACCCGGCATCGGCGGGCTACACCTGCGAGAAGGCGATGCGCCTCGACCTGTATCAGAACGGGCCGCACCGGATCACCTCCCCGCTGAAGCGCACCGCCGACGGTTCCTATGTCGAGATTGATTGGGGAACAGCGCTCGACGAGATCGCCGGGCGATTGTCACAGATCAAGTCGCGATTCGGTGGCGACAAGATCTTCTTCTATGGCGGTGGCGGCCAGGGTAATCACCTCGGCGTGGCGAACCAGCTCGCGCTGCGCGGCGCGCTCGAGTCGGTGTATCACTCGAATGCGTTGGCGCAGGAGAAGACCGGCGAGATCTGGGTCGACGGACGGCTCTACGGTGGGCACACCAAAGGCGACTTCGACCATGCCGAGGTCCTCGTGTTCGTCGGGAAGAATCCGTGGCAGAGCCACAGCTTCCCGCGTGCGCGGCCCTTGCTCAAAGAGGTTGCGGCCGACCCGAATCGGTCGATGATCGTGGTGGATCCACGGGTCAGCGAGACCGCGGCGATGGCCGACCATCATCTGCGGGTGACGCCGGGCGGCGATGCGTGGCTGATCGCCGCGATGATCGCGGTGATCGTGCAGGAAGATCTCGTCGACGCCGATTTCCTCGCCGCGCACACCACCGGCTACGACGAGGTGCGCGCCGCCTTCGCCGGAATCGATATCGCGGCTTTCGCTGTCACCAGTGGTGTTGGCGAAGAACAGGTTCGGGCCGCCGCGCGCCGGATCGCCACCGCTTCGAGTGTGTGCGTGTACGAGGATCTCGGCATTCAGCAGGCGCCCAACAGCACGCTGGTGTCCTATCTGAACAAGCTGCTGTGGATCCTCACCGGCAACTTCGCGCGACCGGGGACGATGTTCCTGCACTCCTCGTTCGCGCTGCTGGCCGGTGGTGGATCGGGCTCGGGTAGCCGCAAACCGCCCACCGCTCTCGACCGCGCGCGCAAGGCGGCGATAACGCGTGCGGTGACGCTGACGGGCGGGGCGGTCGGCGTCGCGCTGCCCGCGTTGGCTGGGGTCGCGGCCTTGCGTCCGGCGGTCGAGGCGGGCTCGCGCGCCCTGCTCGATGCCATGATGCCGCTGGCGGCAGGCATGCTCGGTGGTGCCGCGGGGGCCGGGGGCGGCGCCAGGACGAGCCCGGTCACCGGGGCGAAGATCATCGGCGGTCTGCTGCCGTGCAACTCGATCGCCGACGAGATCCTCACCGAGCATCCCGACCGGTTCCGGGCGATCTGGATCGATTCGTCCAATCCCGCACACTCGCTTGCTGATTCGAAGCGTTTCCGCGCCGCCATGCGGTCGATCGAACTCTCGGTCGTGATCGATGTCGCCTTCACCGAGACCGCCCGCGAAGCCGACTATGTGCTGCCCGCCGCGAGCCAATTCGAGAAGCCCGAAGCCACGTTCTTCAATTTCGAGTTCCCGCGCAACATCTTTCACCTCCGCAAGCCCATCATGGCGCCGCTGCCGGGCACCCGGTCCGAGCCCGAGATCTACGCCGAACTGCTGCGTCGCCTCGGCGCGGTCGACGCGGCCACGATCGAGCGCCTGCGCCGGGCCGCGCACGGGGGGCGCGACACGTTCGGCGCCAGCTTCTTCGCGACGCTCGCGTCCCGGCCCGCGCTCGTGAAGGTCGCGCCGTATCTGCTGTACGAAACGCTCGGCGAGACGCTGCCGCCGCGGGTGCGTGGTGCTGCCGTGCTGTGGGCGCTGAGTCAGATCTGTGCGATGTCGAACGTGAAAGGTGTTGCCCGAGCCGGGTTTACCGGCAAGGGCCTCGCGCCGGGCAACAAGCTGTTCGACGCGATCATCGACTCGCCCACCGGCGTGGTGTTCACCGATGACACCTGGGACGACGTCTGGCATTACGTCAAGCGCAAGGATCGCAGATTCACCATCGCCATCGAGGATCTCCTGCGTCAGGTGCGCGAGCTGCCTTCGGCCAGATCGGTATGGACCAGCGACGAGTTCCCGCTGGTCCTGGCCGCCGGTGAGCGACGTTCGTTCACCGCCAACACCATCTTCCGCAACCCCGAATGGCGGCGCCGCGACAAACAGGGCGCGCTGCGGATCAGTGCCGAGGACGGCGCGTCGTTGCGTCTGGCCACCGGCGATCAGGCGCGACTGTTCACCGAAAACGGTTCCGCGACAGTCACTGTGGAGATCAGCGAGATGATGCGGGCAGGCAATATCGCCCTCCCGAATGGCCTCGGCCTCGACTTCCCGACCGCAGACGGCACCACCACGTCCGCGGGCGTATCACCCAACGAACTGACCAGCGTCGGACTCAAGGACGACCTGGCGGGCACGCCGTGGCACAAACATGTCCCCGCGCGCCTGGAAGCGCTCGTCACCCCGTGACCCATCTCGAGCAGGAGACTCCGATGCCGGACCGTGTGCACCTGGAAATCCGTGACGGTGTCGCCTATGCGACCCTGTCCCGCCCGGACAAAAGGAACGCACTCGACTTCGCCATGCTCGACGCGCTGGCGGAGGTTCCCGGGCGGATCGCCGGCGACCGCTCCGTCCGCGCGGTGATCCTGCGCGGCGAGGGCACCGCGTTCTGCGCCGGGCTCGATTTCGCGAGTACCGGCAAGGACCCGCGGCGCATGGTCACCGGATTCGCGAAACTGCCGGTCCAGACCACGAATCTGTTCCAGAAGGCGTGCTGGGCCTGGCGGGAGCTGCCGGTTCCGGTGCTGGCGGTGCTGCACGGGCATTGCTACGGCGGCGGCATGCAGCTCGCGCTCGCCGCGGATTTCCGGTTCACCACACCGGACTGTCAGCTCTCGATCATGGAGACCAAGTTCGGCCTGATCCCGGACATGACCGGGTCGGTCACCCTGCGAGAGCTGATCCCGATGGATCTGGCCAAATATCTGACGATGACGGCCGAGGTGTTCGACGGGGTCGAAGCCAAGGAGTACGGCCTGGTCAGTGTGGTCGCCGACGACCCGCTCGCGGCGGCCGAAGAGCTGGTCGCGAAGCTGGTCCGCCGTTCGCCGGACGCTCTCGCCGCCACCAAGAAGCTGTTCCAGGACACGTGGACCGAGTCGCCGCGCAGCGCGTTCTGGACCGAGAGCGTGCTGCAGGCGCGGCTGGTGACCGGCAAGAACCACAAGATCGCGCGGAAAACCGGTGAGCGGGAGCCGGACTGGGCACCCCGCTCGCTGGGCTGAGCCTATGAACCACCCCGGTCGGTGAAGGTGATCCGGACCGAGATCGGGGTGGTTTGCAAGGCGCGGAAGGTGGCGGTGCTGAGCGCGCCGAGGACGCGGTTCGTCACGAAGGATCGGTTGCGAGCGGCGATGTCGTCGTCGGGGGTGAATGCGGCGGTGCCGGTGCGCCAGGTGTCGCCCTGGCGGATTCTGACGTTCGGGTCGGCGGTGATGTTGATGCCCCAGCCGGAGCGGCGACCGTGCTGGGAGATGACCCAGGCGCCGTTGTCGTCGAACGCGGCGGCGACCGGGACGCGGCGGGGGAGACCGGATTTACGTCCCGTCGTCTCCAGTTCGGTGGCGAGGGAGGTCTGGATGCCGATTGCGTTGAGCGCTCGCACCGCCGGGTTGGCCACGTAGCGCCCGACGAGGCGTTCGGCCTTGAACTTGCGCAGTCCTTGATCGGTCACGATGGTCCTCGCTGAATCGACGGCTGTTATGTTATGTGACATAACATAGCATTGCGTCGGCTCGACCGGCGTGGCGGTCGGTGACCGACCCGGTGTCGGCTGCGACCATGGGCGGAGCTTGTCGCGACCAGCGAACGGAGAACATGATGTCCACACCGCTTCCCGGCGGCACCATCACCCTCGCCGACGACCTCACCATCACCCGAATGGGTTATGGAGCAATGCAATTCGGCCTCCCCGGCACCGTCGCCACTCCCGACGCCGCCGGTGACGCGGGCAACGTGCTGCGGCACGTGGTCGAGCTGGGCATCAACCACATCGATACCAGCGATTTCTACGGCGCCGGCGGCGTGAACCAGCTCATTCGCGCCGCACTGCGCCCCTACCCGGACGATCTGCACATCGCGACCAAGGTCGGTTTCCGCTCCGATCGCGAGGGCAACTGGTCGCCCGCGCCCGACCCCGACGACCTGCGCCGCCAAGTGCGCGAGAACCTCGACAGCCTCGGTCTCGACGCCCTCGACCTGGTCAATCTCCGCGTCGACACCCCGACACTCGAGT
The DNA here is from genome assembly GCF_042749305.1 of Nocardia sp. NPDC058705. NCBI lineage: Bacteria > Bacillati > Actinomycetota > Actinomycetes > Mycobacteriales > Nocardiaceae > Nocardia > Nocardia sp. NPDC058705. The sequence goes on from NZ_JBHYRN010000005.1 coordinate 101,077, forward strand.
CGGTCACCGACGACTCCATCGCCGAGCAGTTCACCGCCTTGGCGAAGCTGCGAGACGAAGGCCTGATCCGGCATCTGGGCCTCAGCTGCGTGTCGGAGAAGCAGTTGACCGAGGCCCAGTCCATCGCACCGGTCGTCAGCGTGCAGAACTACTACAACCTCGCGCAGCGCGATCATGACGATCTGGTCGACCGCTGCGAAGCCGACAACATCGCCTTCGTCCCGTTCTTCCCCCTCGGCGGCTTCTCCCCGCTGCAATCCCAGACCCTGACCGACGTCGCCGCCCGCGTCGGCGCCTCCCCGCAGCAAGTCGCCCTGGCCTGGTTGCTGCAACGCTCCACCACCATCGCGTTGATCCCCGGCACCTCCTCGATCGCCCACCTCCGCGACAACATCGCCGCCGCTGCCCTGACATTGCCCGCCGAGGCGATCGCCGAGCTCAACACGATCGGCGCTGCGGGCTGAGTGAGGGACTCGCCGGCCAAAATCAAGTACCGGTCAGGTCCTGACATGGCCTACAGTCAGCTCGCACGGAGAACGTCAGAGGGCGGGCCGGACTCGGTCGGTTAACTTGATCAGCGGGTAGCGGGTTCGACTCCCGCCGGTCATCGACATGGCCGTAGCTCATGAGGAAGAGCAGCCGACACCAACCCGGCCGAAACCCACACGCCCGCCCTCTCCCGTGCGTGAATGGCTGCTCCGCTGGTGCTCGGCGGTTGTGGATGCATAGCATCGGTGCGGTGGGGCATCAACTGACGGGCAGCGGCGACGACCAAGGGGCGACGGTGATCGCGGCGGCGGAGGTCGGGGATGTGGTCGAACTGACGAAGCAGCTGGATAGATGGCCGGAGCTGGTGAACGCCAGAGGGTGGATGAATGTCACCCCGTTGATCGCGGCCACTTGGACGGCCGAATCGTTTGCCGCAGTGAAACTTCTGCTGGAACGGGGCGTGGATCCGTTCGCGAGGCGCGTGAACGGGGACAACGCCCTGCACTTCGCGACCACTGGTCCGATCGCTGGACTGCTCGCCGAGGCTGCTGGGTCGCGGGGGCTGTCGGTGCGATATCTGTTGGAAGCGACGCCGTTGCACGTCGCAGTCGAGAAGAACCGGCGCGATGTCGTAGAAGCTTTCCTGGCTGCGGGCGCTGATCCGGCGCTGACGGCTCGTCGGGCCACTGCCTTGGATATGGCGGACAACCCCGACATCGCGCGCCTGTTGATCAACGCCGGCGCCCCGGTGCAGACGTCGCAATCACACACTCCGCTGCACCGCGCGTGCACACGAGCCGATGAGCCGTTGTGGGTGGAGGTCGCCGAACTTCTGCTCGAACGCGGCGCAGATCCTGGACAACGTGACGAGTTCGGGGACACCGCGATCGACATCCTGAATCCTGATGCACCAGAGTCGTTGCGCACCAAAATGATCGACACCTTGCACAGCGCGCACTGGGCGCTCGACCTCAGTGACGTCGTCGTCGGCGCACACGAGGGATTGGCGATCCATCCCTCGCGTCCGGAAGCATTGAGCAGTATGTACTCCGGTGCCTACCTGGTGCATTGGCGGTTGACGCCCGGTCCCGAGCCGATGCGGATTATCAAAGTGCCCGGACGTCAGCGAATTCGTGGACCCTTCGGATCGCTGAAAGGTACGCGAATGGCGTTTCTGGCCGACGAATCCGTGCTGTTGCGCGACTGGTGCGACCTCGACATCGTCGAAGTACTGCCCGCTGAACTACTTCCGCGGCGGAGACTGCAGGGACAAGCGGCGTGTCGCCGGACGGCAGACTGCTCGCCCTGACCGGTAGTGAAGAGTTGGTGGTTGTCGATACCCGGCACGGTGTGCGCCACGACGCCGACAACGACGCGGAGATCCAACTGGGCGATTGGAGTCTCACGCCGCAGTTCTCGCCCGATGGGCGTTTCCTCGCGGTCGGCAACTGCATGCAGGGGTCGGCCTGGCTCAGCGGGATCGACGTCTCAGCGGAAGGTGTTCTCACCAGCCGCTACGAACAAGAAGACCTGCCACGGACTGATCACGGCGATCTGGTCGGAGCAGTGGAGTTCAGCCCGGACGGGCGCCGATTCGCCGCCTGGATCCGACCGGACCACGGTCAGAGCGGAGCCAACGGCTACCGCGGTCTCATCGTGGTCGTAGACACCGCTACCGGCGACCCGGTGTGGCACCTGCGCATCGACGACGACGTGACCGGTGCTCACGGCGGGTCATGTTGGGCGCCGCTGTGTTTCACCACCGGCGGCAGTTGGATCGCGGTCGGTCTCGACACCGGTGTGCTGTGGTTGAACGCCGAAACAGGCACACCCGCAACCGAATGCACGTCGATGGCTCCGGTCCGTGCCTTGGTGAGTGCCGCCCACGTCGGCGTTGTGGCGGCGACCGAGCGGAATGTCCATCGACTTACGCCGCCGTTGCTGTAGCCCTCGACAGTTCGATGGACTGCCTGCGTGAGCTGGTGCGGGGTCAGGCCGAGCGTGCCTGGAAAACCTCTGGGGGGTCGAGCAGGTGGGCGGCTTCCAGTTCGCGTTCGATCGCTGCTGCGGCGAAGTGCATGCCGGTGCGGCGCAGTTGCTCGATTCTGTTGTGCACCATGGCGATTCCGTATGATCGGATGACCTCGGCGATCCCGATTCTGCCGCACGGATCGATGACGAATCCCACAGCCGTGTCACTCATTTCCATCACAAGCCCCCAACGGGGATTCCTATCGATCCCTCTAGAAGCTTAGCGCCTTGCACGTGCATCTGCACGTGCAACGCGCTACCCGTCCAGATGGAAAAGGTTGTGGCACACTCGGGTTCGCGAAGAGTTGATGCCGACAGGAGTGTTCGTGGGTGAGGATGTGAGCGCCGTCGTCGGCGCGTGCGGCGGGCAGGACTCGGCGGAGGATCCTGCTCTGCTGCGCCGGGTGCTCGGGGTGCGGCTGCGGCGGCTGCGGGAGGCGGCCGGGATCAGCGGGGATGCTGCCGGTCGGGCGATTCGGGCCTCGCATTCGAAGATCAGTCGGCTCGAGGCCGGTCGGGTGAGCTTTCGGGCCGCCGACGTCGATGATCTGCTGACCGCGTACGGGGTGCGTGACGTCGAACTGCGCAACGAGTATCGACGGCTTGTGCAGCGGGCCAACGGGATCGGACGGTGGCACACCGGTGCGGATCTGACGGTCGAACGGCCGGACACCTACCTGGCGCTCGAGGATGCCGCAGCTCTGATCCGGTGCTATGCGCCGAACCTGCTGCCCGAATTGGTGTGGACGCCCTCCTACGCGCACACGGTCTACACGATCGCCGACCGGCAACCGGACATCCAGCGCCGCGTCGAAATGCTCGCGCAGCGGCAGCAACTGCTCACCCGCGAGGATCCGTCGAGGGCCTGGTTCGTCATCGAGGAGTCCGCGTTGCGCCGCCCGCTCGGCGGTGCCGAGGTCTGGCAGGGGCAGATGGAACATCTCGCCGAGCTGGCGCAACGCCCCAATGTGACCGTGCAGGTGGTGCCCGATCATGTCGGTGGCCCGGCCATCAGCGGCACGCCGTTCACCGTGTTGCGGTTCGCGGCGCCCGAATTGAGCGATATCGCGCACTATCAGCACCTGGCCGGCCCCCAGTTCCTCGAGAAGCCCAGCGAACTGGATCGATTCAATGCGGTCTGGGATCGGCTGTGCGTCTGTGCCTTTCCGCCTGAGCGAACCACTGAGCTGCTGGACACACTCGTCGACCTCTCCGTGTAGCGAACCTCGACCAGAACAGAGATCCCATGTCCGACAACGCCTTCGGTGCCGCGCTATCCATCGACATCGACACCACGATCGCCCACGAAGCACGCGTCTACGACTATTGGCTCGGCGGCAAAGACAACTACCCCGCCGACCGGGCGCTCGGCGACGCCATCGGCCAGCACGTCCCAGCCATCAAGACGATGGCACGCGCCAACCGCGCCTTCCTCGGCCGCGCTGTCCGGCATCTGGTCGGCGAGGCGGGGATCACCCAATTCCTCGACATCGGCACCGGGATACCCACGGCCGGAAACACCCACGAGGTCGCGCAACAGCTGGATCCCCATGCGCGGGTCGTCTACGTCGACAAGGATCCGATCGTGCTCGCGCACGCCCGCGCGCTGATGAGCAGCACCCCGCAGGGCCGCACCCGATTCATTCACGCCGACCTGCACGACCCCCGGTCGATCCTCGATCACCCCGATCTCGCCAGCACCCTCGACCTCGGCGAACCGGTTGCCATCATGCTCGTCGCGATCATGATGTACTTCCCCGACAGCGACCGTCCTCGCGACATCGTCGCCGAACTCCTCGATGCCGTCCCGTCCGGCAGCTACATCGCGATCACCCACCCCACCGCGGATTTCGCACCCGAGGCGGTGGCCGGAGTGACGGCGGCCGCGCACGCCGCGGGCATCTCCTTCCACCCCCGCAGCCACGCGGAAACCAGCGAGCTGTTCGCCGGAACCACCCTCATCGACCCCGGCCTGGTTCCCGTCGCGGCCTGGCGACCCGAACTCACCGACCGCCCCGTCGCTGTCGCGGAGGCCGAAAGTGCTTGGTACTGGGCAGGTATCGGTCGCAAACCCTGAGCTAGCCCCAGGTGCGGCGGGTGGCGGGCATGGCGACGTCGCCCGAAACCTGCGGCACCACACCGAGTACCTGGTGGATTCCGAGTCCGCCGTCCTCGAAACCGAGCGCGGAGGCAGCCATGTAGAGCCGCCAGATGCGAGCTCGCCCTTCGCCGACGAGTGAAACCGCTTGCTCCCAAGCGTTTTCCAGATTCGCGACCCACTGGCGAAGCGTGAGCGCGTAGTGCTCGCGCAAGGACTCGACGTCACGAACCTCGAATCCGGCCCGCTCCATGGCCAGGACGACCTCGCCCACGTCGACCAGTTCGCCGTCGGGGAAGACGTAGCGCCCGATGAAGGAGCGATTCTTCATGACGGAACCGCCGGGGGAGGAGATGGCGTGATTGAGCAGCCGTCCGCGCGGGCGCAGGAGTGCGCGCAGGGTGTCGAAATACTCGGCGGCACGCGTGGATCCGACGTGTTCGAACATGCCGATCGAGGAGATGGCGTCGAACTCCTCGCCGCGCAGGTCCCGATAGTCGGCGAGCCTGATCTCGATACTGCCCGACAACCCGGCGTCGGCGACTCGTTGCCGGGCGAGATCGACCTGCGCGCTGCTGATCGTGACGCCGACGACCTGCGCACCATAGGTCGACGCCGCGTGGATCGCCATGGAACCCCAACCGCATCCCACGTCGAGCAGGCGCAGACCCGACTGCTCGGCCAGACCCAGTTTGCGGCAGATCAGATCGTGCTTGGCGCGCTGGGCGGTTTCCAGCGAGCCGTCGTCGTCGGGCACGAACCGCGCGCAGGAGTAAGTCATGCTCGGTCCGAGAACCAGGCGGTAGAACTCGTTGCCGACGTCATAGTGATGACTGATCGCCGCCGCGTCGCGGCGTTTGGTGTGCAACGGCCCGCGCGGGGGCCGCGCTTCCTCGGGCGGTGGTGGTGGTCGGCGGCCCAGCGCTCCGAGTTGGCGTGCCGCACCGATGGCCTGCCAGGTCGCGCCGAGCCCGAGGCGGGCATCGTTGGGCGCGGTCGATTGGAGGGCGCGAAGCATGGTGAAGATGTCGCCGTCGAGATCGACTGTGCCGGAAACGAATGCACGCGCGAGGCCGAGTTCGCCGGGCGCCCAGATCAGGTGGCGCAGTGCGTCCTCTGATCGCACGCGCATCGTGCCGGGGCCGGCACCGTCGGGTTCGATCGTGCTGCCGTCCCAGAACTCGAAACCCACCGCAGGGTGCGGGCCGAGGGTGGCTCGCAGCAGAGGTTCGAAGGCGTCGGCGATAGTGGCCTGGTTGCCCATCAGACCACTATGGCGCGCGTCGAGGTGCTGGTGTGGCAATGACGCGGGCTGGGTTCGCGTCAGTCGTTGGCGCACCGGTACCCGCCCTGGGCGAGATCGGCGAGCCGCGACAACGACTCGCGGTTGCGTGGCCCGAGCAGTAGCGACTCGATGGCATCCGGTATCAGTCGACCCGGCCCGCGAACAGCTCGTTCGAACATGACCGCCTCACAGGACATCGAGTCGATGGCACGCAGCTCCACGCGGACCACCGCGGCGCCGATCGGCCAGGCCCTGGCGTCGAGTTCGATGGAGTGCGGGGCGTCGACGGAGGAGACCGAGGTGGTGTCCTGGATGGTGCAGGGCCAGGGGCCGACGCTGTGATGAATGCGCGCGCCGACAGCCGGCCAGGTGTCGTCCACGTCGCGGATATGGGAGGCGCCGACCACCCAACTCGCATACGACCAGCCGTCGGCCAACACCGCGAACACGTCGTCTATCGGGGCGTGGATGGTGCGTGTCACCTGAACCATGTCGTGGTTACCTCCTCGGCCGATTTCGAGCGGAGCTAACTGGCTATACCCGGTTGTCGTCGGCTGACACCGGCGACGATCGGGTCGCCGCTTGCGCCATGGACAACAGCAATTCGAGCGCGTACTGCACCGATCGTTCGACGACGTCGGCGGGATCACCGTCGAACTGCCGGTGTTCGGCGCGCGCAGCGCCGCGCGAAACCACACAGAACCAGACCGAACCGGGTGGCTCACCGTCCTGCGGATCGGGGCCGCCCGCACCGGTCGTCGCGACGGCGATATCGGCGTCCATCAGCGATCGCACCCCTTCTGCCATCGCTGTCGCCGCGGTCTCGGACACGACCGGCACATCGGGAACACCCAGCACCTGACGTTTGACTTCGGTGGCATAGGCGACCACCCCACCTCGGAACCACACCGCCGAATCCGGTGCCGCACCAAGGGCCGCGGCGACATTGCCCGCCGTCAACGACTCGGCAACGGCCACGGTGATCCCACATCTCTCGGCGAGCTCAGCGAGTCGGCGTGCGATCACGGTGCGTCCAGCACGCTCGCCGGGACGCCGTAGGGGAGAAAGCGGACGCGACGGCGATCGTCGGTGTTGTCGCGGTGGGCGCGCAAGGCCTCGAGCTCGTTCGGGAAGACCTGGTCGATCATGGCCTGGCCGTCCTCCTCGACTGTGTAGATCGCCCACACGCCGCTGCCGGTCGCACCGGTGGTCTCGTCCTCGGGTGCGGGCGGGCGTTGTGGCCCGACGAACTGGCCGAGCAGCGAAGACAGCGCGCCGACGCCGACTTGATCCACGCGATTCAGGTAGGCGCCTGCCTTTCCGAGCAGATCGCTGAGCTCGGCTCCTGTCCCGCGCAGCGCACGTTCGAAGCCTTCCGGATCGATGCCGAACGGCCCATTTGCCATCGCGTGCCCTCCTGAGGACGAGTTGGCTTGTCTCTCCACAGTGTCCTCGCCGATCGGCGGCTTCGCCATGATCTGACAACCTGGGATGAACGGCGGGTCCCAGGTTTACGCGCTGGCACCAGGGGAGGTGGGGCCGACCACGGCGTCGTTGACATCGGGCTTGTCGATTTCTTCTGGTTCTGATCCGGTCGCCGCGTCGATCTGCTCGCCGATATAGCGGATGACCACCGCGATCATCGCGACCACCGGTACCGCGAGGAACGCGCCGGTGATGCCGTAGAGGGAGCCGCCCGCGGTGACGGCGAGCAGCACGATCACCGCGTGTAGTTCCATACTGCGGCTCTGCAGGACCGGTTGCAGCACATTGCCTTCCAGTTGCTGCACCGCGATGACGACACCGAGCACGATCAGCGCGGTAGTGAGCCCGTTGCCGACCAGCGCGACGAGCACAGCCAGCGCACCGGCGACGAAAGCTCCGACCATCGGGACGAATCCGCCGACGAAGGTGATCACCGTCAGCACCATCGCCAACGGAACATCGAGGATGAACAGTGCCGCGCCGATGCAGACGGCGTCGACCATGCTGACGATCGCCTGGGTGCGGATGAAGCCGCCCAGGGTCGCCCAGACTCGTTCCAGGACGGCCTCGACGTGGCGGCCGCTGCGGTCGCCGAGCACCCGGTGGGTCCAGGGCAGGAACCGCGAGCCGTCTTTCAGGAAGAAGAACACCAGCACCAGGACCAGGAACACGGTGATCAGGACCGAGGTGGCAGTGGACACGCCGCTGAACACTCCGTTGGCGATCTGCGCGCCGCTGGACTGGAGGCGCGTCACGATCGCGTCGACCGCGGAATCGAGTTGCTCGTCGCGGATGTTGAGCGGTGGGCCCTGGATCCAGTCGCGGACCTGGTTCACCCCGTCGGTGGCCTTGTCGGCGAGTTCGGGTGATTGATCGGCCACCGAGGGCACGATCAGCGCGATGACCCCGGCCAGCAAGGCGACGAATCCGAGCAGCGTGGTCGTGGCGGCGAGCGCGGGCGGCCACCTGTGTTTCGTCAGCCAGTGCGACAGCGGCCAGAGGACCGTGGTGACCACGATCGCCAGCGCGACGGGCAGGATCACCACCCACAGTCGACCGGTGATCGTGCCGAGCACCCACGCGCCCGCCGCGATCGCCACGATGCACAGCGACCATTTGGCCAGCCACAACAGCCCGCCGCCGATCACTTCCCCGCGCTCACGGCCCGTCTTCGGGTTCGGTTGCGCCTCACTGGTTTCTTTCCCCTGCGCGCTCACGCCGTCAGTCTGGCACGAACGTCGGGTCCGCTCTAGTCGCTGACCGATTCAGGCAGGTCGGTCGGCGCGCTGGGCGAGGAAAACTCGTTCCAGCAGTGCGTGCAAGGAGTCGCGATCCTGATCGCTGAGCCTGTTCAAGCCGTCTTGGGTGACGCGCATTTTCGCCGCGAGCGCGTCGGTGACGCGCTCGCCCTCGGGCGTGATGACCAGAAAGGCGTAGCGTGCAAGCCCGGTCCTTCAGCACCGGGTCAGCGCGTCAGCTTCGGCCTTCCTGGGGCGCGGGGTGGCCGTTGCTGTTGCTCGATTTACTGCCTCACGAGAGAGACCGGCGCGCCGCCGCAGGACGAGGCGAGGTAGCTAGGACTCCACAGGTGTCCGTTTATGCTGTGCTGGTTCACCCAGTGCGCGTACTCGACACGAAGGCGGCGAGCCGACACCCCCTCGATGCTGTTCACCAGTCTCGACACCGCGACCTTGGGCGCGTACTCGGCGAGCAGGTGCACATGGTCGGTTTCGCCGTTGAATTCGACCAGAGTCGCTTCGAAGTCGGTGCACACCTCGCGCATCACCCGCTCGCAGGTGGTGAGTCATGTCGTCGGTACTCTCGATCTTGTGCAACTCCGGTACAACTACCGCGTGTATCCGACGCCGAGTCAACAGGATTCGTTGGCTCGGGTATTCGGTTGCGCACGTGTGGTGTACAACGACGCATTACGCGCCCGCCGCGATGCTCACGCCGCAGGGTTGCCGTACATCAAGGACTCGGCGTTGCAGACCAGGGTGATCACCGAGGCCAAGCGGACACAGGAACGGGCGTGGCTGGCCGAAGTGTCATCGGTGGCACTGGTTCAAGCGTTGGGCGATCTGCACACCGCGTTCCGCAACTTCTTCGCGTCCGTCACTGGGAAACGCAAGGGCGCGAGGGTCGCTGCTCCGAGGTTCCGGTCCCGCAAGGACAACCGGCAGGCGATTCGGTTCACTCGCAACGGTTTCTCGCTGCGCCCGAACCGGCGACTGTATGTCGCGAAGATCGGTGAACTGAAACTCGCGTGGTCGCGGGAACTGCCCGCCGACCCGTCGTCGGTCACGATCGTCAAGGACGCGGCGGGCCGCTACTTTGCGTCGTTCGTTGTGGAGGTCGACGCGCAGCCGCTCACCTTGGTCGATTCCGAGGTCGGAATCGATTTGGGCTTGGCTACGTTCGCGGTCCTGTCGGATGGGAAGACGATCGCCTCGCCAAGGTTCCTGCGGCAGGCCGAACGCCGGTTGCGGAAGGTGCAGCAGTCGTTGTCCCGTAAGGACAAAGGCTCGAAGAATCGGTCCAAGGCGCGGCTGCGGGTCGCGAAGGCTCATGCGAGGGTGGCCGATACGCGCCGGGATTGGGCGCACAAACAGTCCACGACGATTATCCGCGACAACCAAGCGGTCTACGTCGAGGACCTGTGTGTGAAGGGGTTGGCCCGGACTCGGTTGGCGAAGTCGGTGCACGATGCTGGGTGGGGCATGTTCACCTCTATGTTGGAGGAGAAAGCCGCCCGGTACGGGCGGACGTTGGTCAAGGTGGATCGTTGGTTCCCGTCCACCCGCCTGTGCTCGGAGTGTGGAGTTGTGGGCGAGAAGAGGCCGTTGCATGTTCGGGAATGGACGTGTGGGTGCGGTGCGGTCCACGACCGCGATCGCAATGCTGCGGTCAACATCCTCGCCGCCGGACAGGCGGAGAGGCTAAACGCCTGCGGAGGGACTGTAAGTCCTGCCGCCTAGCGGAAGGCACGTCCCTGTGAAACAGGAACCCACCGGAGGACCGCGAGGTTCAGGAGGAATCCCGGCCCTTCAGGGGTCGGGAGGATGTCAAGCGCATGTTCTCCCCGTGGGGGGTGTCGTCACCGGGGGCACCTATGTCGACCACGAGTCCGCCGGGCAGAGCGATCGTGTGCCGCGATTCCACGGCGACGAGCAGCTGGCCGACTGGCGGGCGGATCCGACGAACTGAAGCCCTACGACGCGGCGGCACGGAAGACACTGAGCTGAGGTTCGCGGCGCCCGCTGGTGTGGCGAGCTCCACCAGCGGGCGCGCGATTGGTTTCGTCGCCGCTGCGTAGTCCGTCCCAGTCGGGGTATGCGCTGAATACTTCTGTTCGGCGATGCTGGGAGGCGTCATGGTGGATGTAGACGAGAAAGTCTCGACCGGCCGCGGCGGACGGCTGCGGATTCCGCGGAGCCGGGGCGCGTTGGGCGGGCTGGCGGTGCTGCTCCTCGGGATCTGGGGCGCACTCATCCCGTTCGTCGGCCCGTATTTCGATTTCGCGTACACCCCCGACGAGGCGTGGGCCTGGACGTCGGCGCGCGGCTGGCTGCAGGTCCTGCCGGGTGTCGTCGCGATTGTCGGTGGGCTGTTGATGCTGATGAGCCGCAACCGGCTGGTCGCGAGTTTCGGTGGCTGGCTGGCGGTGGCGGCTGGCGTATGGTTCGTGATCGGGCCGTTCCTGGCCGCGCTGCTGCGGCTCGGCGACATCGGCGAACCGGTAGCGACCACGGATCTGAAGCGCGCACTGCTGCAGCTGACGTTCTTCTACGGACTCGGCGCGCTGATCCTGTTCTTCGCCGCGAGCTCGCTGGGACGACTGTCGGTGCGCAGCACACGAGACATCGCCTTCGCCGAACGCGTCGGTGCCGATCAGCGCCGCGTGGTCGAGAAAGAGGAAGTGGTTCCAGACGGCGGCGCCCACACCACTACCGGCCGACTACACCCCACCGACATCCGGCACCGGCCGGTCTGATCAGGCCGCTTTGACGGTGACCATGGTGTCGGCGCTGGGGAAGTCGAGCACGCGGAGGCGGCCGGTGACCAGGTCGACGGTGTCGGCGACGACTCGACCGGCACGGCGGGCGTCATCGGCGAAGCTCGTGCTGACCACCCGGTAGCTGCGCTTGGTGGTGACCACGACATCTCCTGGCTGCAGCGACCCGGCCGCGGTGGGGGGCTCGGTCGTCGGGGGTTCGGCCGGTTTCCGTATGAGCTCGATCAGTTTCAGCAACCTGTTCTCCACACTGTGAAACGTCCGCCAGGACGTCCCGTTCGCCGGATGCGCGAACGGAGTCGAACTGTTTATACCCAGCCTCATAACGTTTGAACCCTCGGATTCCGGACAGCGACTTCGCGGGCTGCAAGGCGCTGCCTGCCTGTCGAGGTCTCTGCTCACCCGCGCGGATATCACTCCCGAGTCCGATTCCGTCTCATACCAAGGGATTACGGCGGACGAGAAATCGCTCGATAGCGTCGAGATCTATGACGAAACCTGCTCTGGTCCCCGAGTCCACCCCACGGTCACCACGGCGAGGCGCCGACGGTGACTACGCCCGGCTGCTGCGCCGGATCTCCGAAGCCGGGCTGATGAACCGTCGCCCCGGCTACTACGCCATCCGGCTCGGCCTCGTCGGGATCATGTTCGCGGGCGGCTGGGCGACGTTCTTCCTGGTCGGCGATTCGTGGTGGACGCTGCTGATCGCGGCGTTCATGGCGGTGACGTTCGCCCAGGTCGCACTGGTGATGCACGATGTCGCGCATCGCCAGGTGTTCCGGCTGCGTCAGCCGACCGAACTGGTGGGACGTATCGCGGGCAATGCGGGCATCGGCCTCGGCTACGGCTGGTGGCAGGACAAGCACACCCGCCATCACGCCAACCCCAACCACGAGGAACTCGACCCCGACGTCGCACCCGACATCCTGGTCTGGTCGCAACAGCAGGCCCGCTCCAGCCGCGGTCTGCCTCGCCTCATCGGGCGGGCGCAGGCCTTCCTGTTCTTTCCCCTCCTGCTGCTGGAGGGTCTCAACCTGCACGTGGCGGGCGTGCGCGCGCTGCGGAATCGCTCGGTCAAACATCGTGGCTGGGAGGGTGCGCTGCTGTTGGGTCACTTCGCCCTCTATCTGACCGCGCTGTTCGCGGTGCTGCCCGTCGACAAAGCGCTCGTGTTCCTCGCCGTCCACCAGGGCCTGTTCGGCCTCTACATGGGCTGCATCTTCGCCCCCAACCACAAAGGCATGCCCACCCTGACCGGCGACGATCGCCCCGACTTCCTCCGCCGCCAGGTGCTGACCTCCCGCAATGTGCGCGGCGGCGTGGTGACCGACCTCGCTCTCGGCGGACTCAACTATCAGATCGAACACCACCTGTTCCCGAGCATGCCGACGCCGAATCTGCGCCACGCCCAGGTGATCGTCCGCGACTACTGCGCCGAAATCGGCGTCCCGTACCACGAGACCGGGCTGATCGCCTCGTACCGCGAGGCGCTGACCCACCTGCACCAGGTCGGGGCCCCGCTCCGCTCGTGACGTCAGGGCAGGTCTTCGAACCGGACATCGTGCGCGACGGCGGTGGCGTGCAGGCCATCGTCGCCCGGTTGGATCGCGGTCAGCCGCGCACCCAGTGGCAGTTCCTTCAACGGCACGACGAAGGCCAGGGATTGGCGCACCAGCGCCAGCGAGACAGTCGGCCCGCCGCCCACAGCCTGGACGGAGACCGGTGTGACCTCGATGCCCGCCTCGGTCGGCGCGACGGTGGCGAAGACCGTCGCGGGCACAGACAGCCCCGCCACCTTGAACGTCCCAGTGGCCCGCAGCCCCTCCGGACTGTTGGAGATCGACTCCACCCCCGACGGTGCGAAACGCTGCACGACATCGAAGGGAACCACGGCCGTCGCGGTCGCCGTGCCCGCGACAAGATTCGAGGTGCGATTGCTGATCACATCGGACAGCGGTGCGGCGACGTCGGCCAGTGCGACTTCGAGGTTGTGGACCGAGATATCGTGCCCACTCCAGTCCCCGATCCGGATGTCGATGTCGCGATAGGTGCCATCGACGGCCTGAGTCAGAAACGGAAACCCACCGATTTCGACGTCGGGTTGATGCGGCAGGTTGTACTCGGCCGCGACCTTGCGCCCGATCTCGTTCTGCGCCATCACGACCCCGACACGATCGCCCACGACCAGCGCGATCGCCAGCACAACGATCAATATCAGTAGCGCGCGCATACATTCACCCTCTCGGCCATCCCACCATCATGGCGCGAATCGTGGACGTGTGGCGATTTCGATCCCGCGCCCTTGTTCTTCGCGTTCCCGTTCGACACTGCGCCGCAAGGGTTTTCGGTGTGTTGTTCGGCACCGGATTGCGTGCTTCACGTCGCGTGTTCGACTCGCTACCCTTCGACTACATGCTGTAGTAGACAGGGGTTGTCATGAACGGGCTGCAGAACAAGACGGCGTTGGTCACCGGATCGAGCCGAGGAATCGGGCGTGCCATCGCGACCAGGCTCGCGCACGACGGGGCGTTGGTCGCGGTGCACTACGCGACGAACAAGGAGGCAGCGGCCCAGACTGTCGCATCGATCGAGAACGCCGGTGGCAGCGCCTTCAAAGTCCGGGCCGAACTGGGTGAGCCGGACGCGGTTTCGGAACTGTTCGCGGCGCTGGAGGCAGAACTCGAAAACCGAACCGGGGCACCGAGATTGGACATTCTGGTGAACAATGCCGCGCACGCCGGGTTCGACGAGATGGCGCCAGAAGCGGTGACGCCGGAAATCTTCGACCGCTTCATCGCGGTCAACGCCAAAGCGCCATTTTTCCTTACCCAGCGTGCGCTGAGGCTGATGCCGTCCGGCGGGCGGATCATCAATATTTCGTCGGGCATCACCAGAACTTCCCATCCTGGTCAAACGGTCTATGCGATCAGCAAAGCCGCCATGGAGCAGATCACGGTGCAACTGGCGCGGCACATCGGCCCCAAGGAGATCACGATCAACACCGTCGCGGCCGGCGTGACGAACAACGGCAGCCCGGTCTTCTCGAACCCACAGGCTGTCGCGGAGATGGCGGCATGGTCGGCCATCGGCCGCGTCGGTGAGGTCGACGACATCGCCGATGTCGTGGGATTCCTCGCATCCGATGACGCACGCTGGATCACCGGCGCGTACCTCGATGTTTCCGGCGGCATCCTGGCCGGACGGTGACGCGAGAGCACGGACCGGCTGCGGCGCCGGTCCGGCTCCCGGGACCTAAGCGGGGAGTGTGCTCGCGTCGCGTTCGAACCTCCGCACGAGGACCGCATGCGCTATCGGGATGAGTAGCTCGACGGGGATCATCAGGATGTAGAACCCGTGCGGTGCTCCCGCCACTGCCCACGCCAGGATCCGGGCCAGCCCGCCGAGAAAGAACAACAGCCCCAGCACATCGATAACTCTGGCGCGCCCGACGACATCGGCCGCCGCCCAGATGAACGCCGCACCGTACGCGGCGAAGAGCACGCTGTAGAAGCGCAGATCCGACTCCATGGTGGCGTTGACCTCGCCGCCACCGAAATACGTCACCTGGCCGAACAGCAAGTGCGCCAACGCAATACCCACCACAGCAACGCCGAACACTCGAAGCCATACCTGGAATACGCGCATCGCCAACCCCCCCTTGTTTGACAAATGTCTGATAGGGATACCGTAGCCGCCTCGAACCACCGGCACGGCGCTCGACGCCACCTTCGGAGCACACGCCGCGTCGCGCGGGACGGTCCGCTGAGGGCCCGATCTGGTGCAGCCGGTCGTGGTCCATGACCGAGCCCGCGACGTGCCAGGCGGTTCGGCCTGAAATGATCTGTGGTGGCGTGCCGCCCGGTGGGGGTGGCCTCGGCTGGAACGGGAACTCGTGAGCTCCGCTGTACTTCTGATTGTGGTCGTGCTGGTTGTGGCGGTGATGTTCGCGGTGCCGTGGTGGGTGTTGGTGGCCGCGCCGACCGGGCGGAGTGGGCGGCTGTATCGGGTCGGCACCGGGATGTGTGTGGTCGGGTTGCTTGGTGTTCCGGTCGCCATGTTCTTCGGGCACGGGCCGCCGCAGTTCGACCCGGCGGCGATCGTGGGGGACATGCTGCTCGGGGTGTTGTGGGTGGTGTTCGTGTGGTCGGTGATCGGGGCGGTGGTTCGGGGTGGGCTGAGCATTGCCGGGGTGAAGGGGGTGCGCGCGAGTCGGGGCGTGGCGCTGGCGGTGGTGGTGATCTCGGTGGGGCTCACCGGGTACGGCGTGTACGAGGCGCGGAAGGTTCCGCAGGTTCGGACCGTCGACATCGCGATTCCGTGTCTGGACGACAGGCTCGACGGGTTGCGCGTTGTGGTGCTCACCGACACCCATTTCGCGGCGATCGATCGCGAGGACTGGTCGCGCGAAGTGGTCGAGGTGGTCAACGCGCAGCGGCCCGATCTCGTGGGTCTGGCCGGGGATCTGGTCGACGGGTCGGTGGAGCAGCGGCGCGATCAGGTCGCTCCGCTCGCCGAGGTGAAGGCACCGCTCGGCCGGTTCTATATCACCGGCAATCACGAGTACCTCGATGATGCGCAGAGCTGGATCGACTACATGGCCTCGATCGGCTGGCAGCCGCTGCACAACGCGCACCAGACCGTCGAACGCGATGGTGGTCGATTGGTTGTCGCCGGTATCGATGACCCAACCGCTGACGTTCCCGGCCACGGCCCCGACCTACCGGCCGCGCTCGCGGGCACCGACCCCGCGCTGCCGGTCGTCCTGCTGGCTCATCAGCCGAAACAAGTTGCCGATGCCTCCGCCGCAGGGGTCGAATTGCAGATCTCGGGGCACACGCACGGCGGTCAGATCTGGCCGTTCAACTACCTGGTCCGGCTCGATCAGCCCGTCGTCTCGGGCCTGAGCCGACACACGAACACCCAGCTCTACACCAGCCGCGGCACCGGCTACTGGGGTCCGCCGATGCGGGTGTTCGCGCCGAGTGAGATCACCGTGCTGGTGTTGCACCCGCAGCGGTGAGGTGGACGATGCGGTCGTCCCCGGGAGCGGGGTCGCCGCGTCCGTCGGTGTTGTTCGTCAGCACCCAGAGCGACCCGTCCGGTGCGACGGCCACATCGCGAAGGCGCCCGTATTCGCCGACCAGGCTTTCGGTCGAAGATGAGAGGTTGTCGAGCGGTATTCGACGTAGCCGCTCGCCGCGCAGATTCGCGACAAACAGCGACCCGTCGACATTCGTCATCCCGCTGGGACTGGCCTCGGCCGGTTTCCACTGCTGAACAGGGTCGATGAGACCCGCCCGCCCTGCGATGCCCTCGACCTCGGGCCACCCGTAATTGCCGCCGGGTTCGATGAGATTGAGTTCGTCCCAAGTGTTCTGGCCGAATTCGCTGGCGAACATCCGCCCGTCCGGTGTCCAGGTGATGCCCTGCGGATTCCGGTGACCGTAGCTGTAGACGAGCGAACCCGGTGTCGGATTGTCGGCCGGCGCTTGCCCATTCGGCGTCATGCGCAGGATCTTCCCGCCGAGGCCGGCGCGATCCTGGGCACTCGGTCGATCGCCCGCATCGCCGACGGTGGCATACAGCATTCCGTCGGGTCCGAATGCGATCCGGCCGCCGTTATGGTTGGCGGCGGCCGGTAGCCCGGTGAGAATCGTCGTGCCGCCGCCGAGTGCGAGGTTGCCCGGCTGTCCGGTGAGGTCGAATCGTTCGATGCGGTTGTCGCCCGTGGCGGTGTAGTAGACGAACAGCTGCCCCGCACGCACGGCGAGACCGAGCAGACCACCTTCACCGGAAGCCTCGACCCCGTCGATGACCCCCACCTCGAATTGCGTTCCGTCGCCGCCGATTTCGAGAATCCGCCCGCTGTCCCGTTCGCTCACCAGCGCGGCAGTGCCGTGGAATGCGATGGACCACGGCGCGTCGAGTTCGTCGGTGACGGTCGAGTTGTGCGGGCTCGAGCGGGTGCTCGACGGGTCAGGCGCACACGCGCACAGCAGACCGAGGACGACGAGCAACGCTGCCTTGCGGAACTCCATGCATCGAGGTTAAGCCCAGCGAACAGTTCACCCCACCTTGTAAGTCCCCGCGCCCGCCGCGATGAGGCGACCGTCGTCGGTGGCGACGATGTCGACCCGGCAGGTGCTGAGTTGGCGCCCGGCGCGCAGGCGAGTGCCGATGATGTCGACGCTTTCGGCGTGTGCGGGCTGGATGAAGTCGATCGACATCGAGACGGTCACGCCGCGTAATTGTTCGGGCAGTCGGTCTCCGGCCCAGGATGCGGCCATGATGCCGATGTCGATGCAGCCCGCGAGGGCGCCGCCGTGAACCATGTTGCCGACGGTGACGAGTTCTTCGCGGAAGGGCATCCGCAGGCGAGCCCGGCCCTCTTCGATGTCGACGAGTTCGATGCCCATGTACCGAACGAAGGGGGATTGCGGGAGGAACAGAGCCATGGCTTCGCTGCCGGTTCGGGGGAGCTGCGGGGAGAGGGTCATCGGGACTCCTATCGGAAGTTGACTACGATATCAGAATAAGACTACGGTATTCGGTATGACGTTGGAACCCCCGACCGACCGACGCAAACGTCGGACCCACACCGCGGTACTCGACGCCGCGCAGGTCTTGTTCCTGCGAGAGGGCTACCGCGGCACCACCATCGACATGCTCGCCACCGAGGCCGACGTGGCGGTCAGTTCGATCTACGCCAATTTCCGCGAGGGCAAGGCTGACGTCTATGCCGCGCTGGCCTGGCGCATCGCGACCCTGCACGCGGATGCGATGTCGGCACCGATCGACGGTGAATCGACCCCGCGCGACGATGTAGCCGCCGTCTACGACCGCTACGTCGCCTTCCATCGGGAGAGCCCTCTAGCTCTGCGAATCCTCGCGCTGACCGACATCGACGTCAGCGAATCCGAACTGGCGACGACGGCGAAGGCGCGGATCGACGCCGTACTCGGCGGCTTGATCGAATCCTTCGCCACCGCAGTGCGGTTGGTGGGCTGCGATGTCGAACCCCATGCGCTGGTGATGGTTTCGTGGGCCGCGGTGAACGGGGCCTACTCCCTGTTCCAGCGCAGGATCATCGACGAATCAACCCTGGAAACCATGCTCGCCATCGCCCGAGCTGATCTGCTGTCCCACCTAGGAGATAACCGTGCGTCGTGACGGCGAACTGAGTCTGATGCAGCAGATCCGCACTGCGGGTTCAGCATTGGGCTCGCAGACTGTGGCCTTACCGCATCTGATCCGAGGGCTACGTCGGGTGGGGGACGGTTCGGGGTGGGCAGCGCCGGTGCCGCCGGATTCGAGACTGTGTCGGTCCGCCCTGGCAGAAGCCACCGAGACACTCACTCCCGCGCTGCTCGCCCACAGCTTGCGATGCTGGGAATTCGGCATGGCCCTGGCGCAGGTGGACAACGTCCGGCCCGATCCCGAGGCGCTCTACATCGCCTGTGTGCTCCACGATGTCGCCGTCGGCGAACCGGCCGATCCCACCGTGGGTTGCTTCGCGCTGCTCGGCGCACGCCACGCCCGCGCCTTCGTCCTCGACCGTGGCGCCACGCCCGAGCTGGGTGAGTGCGTCCACACCGCCATCGCCCGCCACCTGGACCCGGCGACGCCGCACACACATGGTGCGGAAGCGGCACTGCTGCACGACGCCGCCCACTTGGATGTCACGGGTTTGCGTGCCCACCAAGTGGATTCGCGCCAACTCGCCGCCATCGACGCCCGCCACAGCAGGGCCGGATTCGCCACCGAGTTCACCGCTGCCATGCGAGATGAGGCGCGCATCCGACCACGTTCGACAGCGGCGACGCTCTGGTACTCGGGCATGCGGGTAGCCATCGCGCTCAACCCGTTGGATCGCTGACAGCTCAGCGCGCCCCGACGATGCGCAGGGCCATGTCGGCGTAGGCGGCGGCGATGTCCTCCGGGCTCCAGTCGCCCTCGTCGCGGTACCAGCGGGCGATATCGATGCCGAGCGAGAGCAGGGCGACCCCGGCCATCCGCGGGTTGGGAGTGTCGAAAACGCCCGCTGCGACGCCACGTTCGACCAGATCGCGGATCTCGCGGTCGATCCGGTGGCGGATGTCGAGGATCTCGGCGTAGTGCTCAGGCGTGAGCGCGGACAGCTCGTAGTTCACGACCCTGGCGCCGGTGTGGCCCCTGGCGTGATGAGCGGCGAAGGCGTGCACTACATTTCGCAGCGCGGTGGCCGGTTCATCGGACGACTCGACCCCCTTCAGGACGAGGTCGAGTGTTTCCTCGTGCCCGGACCGCGAGATCAGATAGAGCAGCTCTTCCTTCGATTTGTGATGCACATACACCGCGGCCGGACTCAGGCCCGCGGCTGCGGCGATGTCGCGCGTGGTGGTGCCGTTGAAGCCCTTCTCGGCGAAGGCGGCGATGGCCGCGTCGAGGAGACGCGCGCGGGTCGCGTCGGAGCGGGCTTCTGTCATGTCGGTCATCGCCGGGTCATTATCTCGCCCCGGAACCGCCTCCCTCGGAGCAGGTGGTGTGACATGGATTACAGAGATCGGCATATTGACGCCCGCCGTCGGCCTGATGCACGATGCTGACTAAGCAAGCGCTTACTTAATTGAGGAGATTCGATGCCGGAAGCCGTAATCGTCGCCGCCGCCCGTTCCCCGATCGGCCGGGCAGGCAAGGGGTCGCTGAAGGACATGCGCCCCGACGACCTGACCGTGCAGATGGTCCAGGCGGCATTGGCACAGGTACCGGCGCTGAACCCCGCCGAGATCGAGGACCTGGTGCTCGGCTGCGGGCAGCCCGCGGGCGAGTCGGGCTTCAATATGGCCCGGGTGGTCGCGGTGCTGGCCGGCCTCGACGCGGTGCCCGGCACGACCGTCAACCGCTATTGCTCCTCGAGCTTGCAGACCACCCGCATGGCCCTGCACGCGATCAAGGCCGGTGAGGGCGAGGTCTTCATCTCGGCCGGTGTGGAGACGGTGAGCCGCTACGTCAAGGGCAACGCCGACGGTCTGCCCGACACCCAGAATCCGTCTTTCGCCGACGCGGTGGCACGCACCGAAACGCGGGCCGCGGGCGGCTCGACCTGGGCCGATCCGCGCATCGACGGACTGGCTCCCGATGTGTACATCGCGATGGGACAGACGGCGGAGAACGTCGCCCAGTTCACCGGCATCACCCGCGCGGAGCAGGACGCCTTCGGTGTCCGGTCACAGAACCTGGCGGAGAAGGCGATCGCCAACGGCTTCTGGGCCACCGACATCACCCCGGTCACGCTGCCGGACGGCACGGTGGTCAGCGCCGACGACGGCCCGCGCGCGGGCGTCACCCTGGAGGCGGTCTCGGCGCTGAAGCCGGTGTTCCGCCCCGACGGCACGGTCACCGCGGGCAACTGCTGTGCGCTCAACGACGGCGCGGCAGCGCTGGTGATCATGTCCGACACGCGCGCGAAGGAACTCGGGCTCACCCCGCTGGCTCGGGTCGTCAGCACCGGCGTCTCGGCGCTCTCGCCCGAGGTCATGGGCCTTGGTCCGATCGAGGCGTCGAAGAAGGCGCTGCAGCGCGCCGGTCTCACCATCGATGACATCGACCTGGTGGAGATCAACGAGGCCTTCGCGGTGCAGGTGCTCGGCTCGGCCCGCGAGCTCGGCATCCCCGAGGACAAACTCAATATCAACGGCGGCGCGATCGCGGTGGGACACCCGTTCGGCATGACCGGGGCGCGGATCACCAGCACGTTGATCAACTCACTTCGCTTCCACGACAAGCAGTTCGGTCTCGAGACCATGTGCGTCGGCGGCGGCCAGGGCATGGCGATGGTGCTGGAGCGTCTGTCGTGACCGGCCGTTTCGCGGGCAAGACCGCGATCGTGACGGGGGCGAGCCGGGGCATCGGTTACGGCATCGCTGAGCGCCTTGTCGCCGAGGGGGCGAAGGTCGTGATCACCGCCCGCAAACAGGACGCGCTCGATGACGCGGTCGAGCAGTTGGGTGGCGTGGAGCATGCGCTCGGGGTGGCCGGGCGCGCTGATGACACCGATCATCAGGCCGATGCCGTGGCCCGGGCGATCGAGGCGTTCGGCAGCGTCGATCTGCTGGTGAACAACACCGGCATCAACCCGGTGTACGGGCCGATGATCGAGATGGATCTGCAGGCCGCGCGCAAGATCATCGAGGTCAACTGCCTGGCCGCACTGTCGTGGGCGCAGCAGGTGCACAAGGCGTGGATGGGCGAGCACGGCGGCGCGGTCGTGAATGTCTCCTCGGTCGCCGGGTTGCGGCCCGCGCCGGGCATCGGTTTCTACGGTGCCAGCAAGGCGATGCTCACCTACATCACCCAGGAACTGGCTGTCGAGCTCGGCCCGAACATCCGGGTCAACGCGGTGGCACCGGCCGTGGTGAAGACGAAGTTCGCCACCGCGCTCTACGAGGGGCGCGAGGAGGAAGTCGCCTCGACCTACCCGCTCAAGCGACTCGGCGTCCCCGAGGACATCGCCGGTGCGGTGACGTTCCTGCTCTCCGCCGATGCCGCCTGGATCACCGGCCAGCTGTTGGTCGTCGACGGTGGCATGACCTTGACCGGCGGCGTCTGAAACACCCACTTGCACAGACACATCGAACCCATCAGGAGTGACATGAGTACCACCAACACCGCGATCGTCACCGGTGCCGCCCGAGGCATCGGCGCGGCCGTGGCCCGCCGCCTGGCCGCGGACGGATTCGCCGTCGCCGTCATCGATCTCGACGAAGCCGCGGGCAAACCGGTGGTCGCGGAGATCGAAGCCGCTGGTGGCCGGGCGATCGCGATCGGCGCCGACGTCGCCGACGAGGCCGCGGTCGAAGCCGCCGTCGAGCGGGTCGCCACCGAGCTCGGCGCGCCCACCGTGCTGGTCAACAATGCCGGTGTCCTGCGCGACAACCTGCTCTTCCGGATGACCGCCGACGACTGGGACACGGTCATGAACGTGCACCTGCGCGGGTCGTTCCTGATGACGAGGGCGGCCCAGAAGTACATGACCAAAGCCGGTTACGGACGCATCGTCAACCTGTCGAGCACCTCGGCGCTCGGCAATCGCGGCCAGGCCAACTACGCCGCCGCCAAGGCCGGATTGCAGGGATTCACCAAGACCCTCGCCTTCGAACTCGGCAAGTTCGGCATCACGGCGAACGCGGTCGCACCCGGCTTCATCGAAACCGAGATGACCGCGGCGACGGCGGCACGCATGGGTGTCGCGTTCGAGGACCTCAAGGCCGGAGCGGCAGCGGAGATCCCTGTGGCGCGCACCGGTGTGCCCGACGATATCGCGCACGCGGTGTCGTTCTTCGTCAGCGAGGGCGCCGGTTTCGTCTCCGGACAGGTGCTCTACGTCGCGGGCGGGCCGAAGGCATGAGGACTTTCCAGGGCATCGACGAACTCGTTGGCGCGGTCGGCACACACCTCGGCTACTCCGAGTGGCACACCGTCACCCAGACCCAGATCGACACCTTCGCCGATGCCACCGGCGATCACCAGTGGATCCATGTCGATCCGGCGAGGGCGGCGCAAGGCCCGTTCGGAACCACCATCGCGCACGGCTATCTGACGCTGTCGCTGGTTCCGGATCTGGTCGGCCAGGTCTATCGGATCGAGGGCGTCCGCATGGGAGTCAACTACGGCGCCAACAAGCTTCGGTTCCCGGCACCGGTGCCGGTCGACTCGAAGGTTCGCGCCGGTGTCGAGTTGCTGTCGGTGCAGCCGGGCGGCGGCGGACATCTGGTCACCGCGAAGGTCACCGTCGAACGCGAGGTCGGCGACAAGCCGGTGTGCGTGGTCGAGACCGTCTCGCTCGTGGTGGTGTGATGGTGGACCGGACCGAACTTCCCGGACTCGATCTCGAACGCTTCTCGGCGTGGTTTCGGGCCGAGATCCCCGGCGTCGACTCGGCGATCAGTGGTCGGCTGATCGCGGGCGGGAAGTCGAACCTGACCTACGAGGTCACCGATGGAGCCCGGCGGTGGATCGTCCGTCGTCCACCACTGGGGCATGTGCTGGCGACCGCGCACGACATGACGCGTGAGTACCGGGTGATGGCGGCGTTGCGGCCGACCGGTGTCCCGGTGCCCGAGATGTACGCGTTCTGTCAGGACTCCGAAGTGCTCGGCGCGCCCTTCTACGTGATGGAACGCGTCGAGGGCACGCCATATCGCGACGCGGCCGAGCTGATTGCGCTGGGACCTGAACGGACCAGGGCGATTTCGATCGATCTGATCGACACCCTCGCCGCGCTGCACGCTGTCGACCCGGAGGCGGTCGGGCTGGCGGACTTCGGTCGACCGACGGGTTTCCTTGCGCGCCAAGTGAACCGGTGGCGCAAGCAGCTCGACGCATCGCACACCCGCGACCTGCCCGCGGCCGTCGAGTTGCACGCACGCCTTGCCGCCGACGTCCCCGCCGAGTCACCGGTCGGGATCGTGCACGGCGACTTCCGGCTGGACAACGTGTTGACCGACGCCGACGACCGACCCGCTGCCGTGATCGATTGGGAGATGGCCACTCTCGGTGACCCACTCACCGACCTGGCGTTGATGATCGTCTACGGCCGCCTCGCAGCCGGAACCTCGGCCAACGCGAACGTGGCGGACGCCTCTGTAGCGCCCGGTTTCCTCTCCGAAGCCGAGATCATCGCGCGCTACACCGCCCGCAGCGACCGCGATATGTCGCGCTTCGGCTTCTACCTGGGTCTCGCGGCCTTCAAACTCGCCGCGATTCTCGAGGGCGTGCACTACCGCTACCTGCACGGCCAGACTGTGGGCGCGGGCTTCGATTCCATCGGTGCCGCGGTCGAACCGCTGCTCGAAACCGGCCTTGCCGCACTGGGTTCCGAGGAGAAAGCGGTCGATATCCCCAGCCCGCGATAAGACTGCCTACTCACCCGACCTGTGTCACGAGGTCGTGTGCGGCGGCGACCGGGGCATTGGTGACGTTGCCTGCGTGGGTGTTCAGGCCCAGCGCGAGGCTGGGATCTTCCGCGCAGGCGCGTTCCCAGCCCTTGTCGGCCAAGGCCACCACGTACGGCAGCGTCGCGTTGGTCAGGGCGTAGGTCGAGGTGTGCGGCACTGATCCCGGCATGTTCGCGACGCAGTAGAACGTCGACCCGTGCACCGGATAGGTCGGATCCGCGTGGGTGGTCGGGTGCGTGTCTTCGAAACAACCGCCCTGGTCGACGGCGATATCGACCAGCACCGAACCCGGTTTCATCTGCGCGACCAGTTCGTTGCTCACCAGTTTGGGTGCGGCGGCGCCGGGGATCAGGACCGCGCCGATCACCATGTCCGCCGCGCGCACCTCCTCGGCGATCGCCAGCTTCGACGACGCCAACCCGTGCACGCGATTATTGTAGCGCCAGAACGACATTCGCAACTTGTCGAGGTCGGTGTCGAGCAGCGTCACGTCCGCGCCCATGCCGAGGGCGATATTGGCCGCGTTCTGGCCCGCGACACCGGCGCCGATGATGACCACCTTGGCCTGATCGACGCCGCCGACCCCGCCGAGCAGCACCCCGCGACCGCCGTAGGGCTTCATCAACGCGTGCGCGCCGACCTGCGGCGCCAGACAGCCCGCGACCTCCGACATCGGATACAGCAGCGGCAATCCGCCGGAGGGCAGTTGCACGGTCTCATAGGCGATGGCCGTAACCCGTTGTGCCAGTAGCTGTTCGGTCAACGGCCGATCCGCGGCCAGATGCAGGTAGGTGAACAGGATCAACCCTTCGCGCAGGCGGTGGTATTCCTGCTCGACGGGCTCCTTGACCTTCAACACCAGGTCCGCGCCCGCCCAGACATCATCGGCGTCGGCGAGGATCTGCGCGCCCGCGGCCAGATATTCGGAATCCGGAATCGATGATCCCACCCCGGCCCCGGCTTCGATGATCACGGAATGACCGTTCGACACGAGTTCGTGCACCCCGATCGGCGTGATCGCGACACGGAATTCGTTGTTCTTGACTTCCTTGGGGACACCGATGCGCATGATTGCTGCTCCTTCAGGATGCTCGGGTTCTGTTACGAGCATCGAGAATTTCTGCGGCAATCGTCTATAACTCCTGCACAAGCTACGGAATTTGTTACATATGCCGAGTATTCTGCGGTGATGGCGTCGCCACAGCAACATCAATCGCACCCCGTGCAGCCGTTCCGCGGGTCGCCATCGAACCTCGACGACATCGACCGCCGCCTACTCGCCGAACTCGCCGAGGACGCCCGCGTCCCCAACAACGTCCTGGCCGCCCGGGTGGGCATCGCCGCGTCCACCTGTTCACTGCGACTACGCAGGCTCCGCGACCTCGGCGCGATCCGCGGCTTCTACACCGACATCGCCCCGGAGGCACTTGGCCTGCCGATCCAGGCGATGATCTCGGTCCAGGTCCAACCGGCCGCCCGTGCCCGCATCGGTGAACTCAGTACCAAGCTCGCCGCACTCCCGGGCGTGGTGAACGTGTACTTCCTCGCAGGCACGGTCGACTTCCTGATCCAGGTATCGGCAGCCTCCCCGGACGCACTGCGCGAGTTCGTCACCCAGGAACTCAGCGCAACCCGCGAATTCGCCTCGACCGAAACAAGTCTGGTCTTCGAACACATCCGAAGCACCCACCCCACCCACTGAGGTCAGGCGTGTGGTTCAGCGGGGGACGGTGCGGCGGCGAGGTTGGTTGCGGCCCAGTTGGCGAGCAGGGCCAACGCGTCGGCTGATGGGCTGGCGGGTTCGGGGCTGTAGAACGTCAGGACCAAGCCCGGCTCGGCCGGTAGCGGCATCGTCTCGTAGCCGACCTCGATGTCACCGACCACGGGGTGGTGGAAACTTTTGGTGCCGGTGTAGTGCAGGCGCACATTGAGCCTTTTTCATCCTGTCGCTGAACCATGTTGCACCGCAGCGTGATTGACCTACGGCTCGGGATGCGAACTGGCGAAGCCCCTGATAAGAGAGCTGATTACCACATCCACTCGTCCACCAGAGGCTTCACTTGCTGTTCTACCCTGCCGCGCTGCCGCTGTCACCTTCGACCCTGCACTTCGTCGCCGGCGTGATCCGCCGCCACCGCCGCGAAATCGGTTCACGCTGGCGGGTACTGGATCCGGGTCAACAAGCGATGCTCGTGCTGGTCTACCTGCGCAAAGGCGAACCGTTCACCGAGCTCGGGGCAGGGTTCGGCATCTCGACTACGACGGCGTGGCGCTACGTCGAGGAAACAACGACGGTGCTCGCGGCACGAGCACCAGGATTGAAATCAGCGCTGCGGACAGCGAAAGCCGCAGGTCATAGTTATTTGATCCTCGATGGCACCGTGATCGCGATCGATCGGATCGCTGCGGATCGACCGTTCTACTCGGGCAAGCATCGGTTGCACGGGATGAACGTGCAGGTCCTGGCCTCGCCGGACGGTGAGATCGTGTGGCTGTCACCGGCGTTGCCGGGCAGTGTCGATGACAGCAAAGCTGCTTGGATCTGGCAGATCGTGAGCGAGTTGGTCCTCGGCGGCTGGATAGTGCTGGCGGACAAGGGATATCAAGGTTTCGTAGGTGTCCTCACTCCGTACAAGGGCAGGAACAAGCCGACGTCGCAGAAGGAAGCCAACCGTGCCCACGCACGGCTACGCGGCCGCGGGGGAGCGGGCATTCGCCCAGCTCAAAGTGTGGAAGATCCTGAGAAAGCTGCGTTGTTGTCCCGACAAGACGACTCGGCTCGTCAAGGCGATCGGAGTTCTTCAGGACCGTGAGCTTCAGGCTGCGGCAGCAGGATGAAAAAGGCTCACTGGTCGACCGCGCTCGCCGCTGTGTCGGCAACGCTCGCGGTGGCAGTCGGCGCTGTAGCCATCTACCATTCGATGAACAAGCCCACACCCGCTTCGAAGGAGCACTCGGTGGTCAACAAGCAAAACCCCGTCGATCAGCCCACCGATCCCGAGGAGCCCACCGATCTCGAGGAGCCGATCATCGAAGGGCCCGAACCGCAAACAGCGCGGGACTTCTTCGAGGATTCCCGGCCCGGCCCGGGAACGGCCCGTGAGGAAATGTCCCCATCCGGGCCCGCTGTATCCGGTGAGGGGTGGACGGCTACCGTGCCGGAATAGAAGGATAGACCGGGCTTTTAGGCGGATCCGAATCCAATTCCCTTGACGGAATAAAGATCTTGTGAGGCAAGGAGGTCCCGCGCTAGGCGTGATCGACGCCTGGAGCGGGATCTTTTTGCACCCTCACGCGGCGAAATCGTGTGCGACCGGAACCTGCTAAGAGTTTCTATCAGGTTTGGTTGCTGAGTCGTCGCCAACAGATCAGTGCCGCACCAAGATTCAGGAATCCGTAGTGGATGTCGGTGCGGCGTTCCCTGCGGATGGCCAAGCGGCGGTACTGGTGGAGGAGGGCGAAACTCTGTTCCACGATCCACCGGCCAGCGGTGACCTTGTGCGGGCATCAGCCTGAGTGTGGTGACGAAGTGGGCCGCGCGCAAGGAATCGGTGACGTTGCCGGAATTCTTTGCAGGACTGATGCATTCGATGCTCGAACATGCGACACCGCAACAGCGGGCCATGTTCGAGCGATTGCGGGCACCAGTCGCCGCGCTGGGCACCGTGGCCGCCGACACCGATCCACCGATCTGGACCGCCGATGCCACGTCCATTGCACACGACTTGGTGCGGAAGGATCTGATGTTGGATCGCAGGACGGCATCGACCACATTGCTCGGGGTGGTCGTCGGAGTTGGGCTCCTCGAACCGCTCGAACGCTGGCTCGCGCGTGCTACTGGAGTCGAGGCGCGGCCGGTGGCAGGGGGTGGCATGTACGACATCGACCAGATCGAGCATGCTGCCCACCTGTTTCGGGAATGGGACGATACGTTCGGCGGCGGGCTGCGTCGTAAGGCCGTAGTAGGCCAGTTGGACGAGGTCAACGACCTGATCGGCAACACCGGAAGTGCTGCCGTGCGTCAGCGGCTACTCCGTGTGCTGTCGCTGTTGTCGGAGACCGCAGCGACGATGTCATGGGACTCCGGCGAGCAGCACACCGCGCAGGGGTACTACATGCTGGCGCTCCGTTCGGGCCGCGAAGCCGGGGAACCGGCACTGTGCGCGAACGCGATCGCCGGAATGGCCCGGCAAATGCTCACACTCGACACCATCGGATCGGTAACCGAACGAGCTGCCTATCGGCAGGCGCGGGCGATGGACTCATTGGAGCTGGTGCGGGTTGCACAGGACCACTTCGCAGGTGACGTAACACCCTCCATGCACGCATTGCTGCGAATGCGAGAGGCATGGTCGTATGCGGTATTGGGGCGGGCGTCAGCTTTTCGGCGCGCCGCTGAACGGGCACACACGGAGTTCTCCAAGGTCGACCGTGATCAGGAACCATCCTGGCTTGGCTATTTCGATTCGGCCGAGATCGACGGCACGATCGGAGGACGGCTGCTCGAGCTGGCGCGTCACCAGTCCGACTGCGCTGGAGAAGCTGCTGAGACTATCGACCGCGCCATTGCTGCTCGGCGGCCCAACATGTGGCGGTCGTCTTCACTCGACAGGCTTGGCTCGGCGGAAGCGCGTCTGATTCAGGGCGAACATGAAGAGGCCTATCGGATCAGTGCGCTTGCGCTGGAGTCTGTGGCGCAGACGAATTCGCACCGCGTGCGCGCCAAGGTATCCGAGCTCTATACCCGTGCCGGTGAGTGCGGAGATTCGCCAGCGGCGGCGGGGCTGCGGGAACTGCTGGGACCTTTGGTGGCCTCCCCGGCATGATGTGGGTATGAGGATCAGCGTCACCGGGCACATGGACATCAACGCGGCGACGGCGAAGCTCGTCCGCGCCGAGCTGGACCGGTTACTTGCTGGAGTGCCGGATTTGGTCGGAGTCTCCTGCATCGCGCGTGGTGCCGACAGCGTATTCGCCGACGCCGTGCTCGCTGCTGGCGGAAAGTTGGAGGTTGTGTTGCCATGTCGTGGTTACCGAGAGGCGAAGGTGAAGCCAGATCACCTCGAACAGTTCGATCGACTGCTCGGCATGGCCGATACCGTTCGGGAGATGCCGCATGAGGTCGCCGGGCGGGCGGCGTACGAGGAAGCGAACGCGGTCATCGTCCGCGAGGCGGACCGACTGATCGCGGTGTGGGACGGGCAGCCCAGCCAACGGGGCGGAACCGGCACCGTCGTAGACCTGGCACGGGCGGCCGGTGTGGTGGTGGAGGTCGTGTGGCCAGAGGGCGCTGGAAGAGGGCACTGATCTCGGTCGGCCCCGGGGCAGGTCTGGGATTTCCTCTGGACGGTCCAAACGGTCGCTAGGACGATTCGGACTGGTTGGTCGGGACTGTGAGCGGCGCCGGCGCGAGTCCGACGACGGCCTCTAGGTCTTCGAGGCCGGCCAAGTGCGCAGTGAGTTCGCTGCGTTCGGCTTCGGTGAGGGGGACGGCGCGGGCACGGGTGAGGGCGTCGACCGCAGCGGTGGTGTCGTCGGCGCGGATGGCGAGTTCAGCGCGGTAGGCCAACGCCTCGACCAGTTCGGCGGCCGGTGCGCGACCCTGCTCCCGGGCCAGCGTGGCGTCCAGGATCTTCGCTGCCTGCTGATTGTCGCCCTTGGAGTCGCCGAGAACGACGGCGCTCTCCAGCGCCCTGGCCAGCTTGCCGACCGCGGACGAACCGGCGCCGCCGCTACCTGGCGACGCGAAGATCCGGATCCAGTTCCCGCCGGGGTCGATGACCGTGAACCCGGAGTAGTTGTCGGCATTATTGCGTTTCCGTGGGCGGGTCATCCGCGGGATGCCGGAGACCAGGAGTTTGCCGTGGACCTCGCGCATGCCCGCGGCGAACGCCTCGAAGAGCTGCTGGGTGTCGGGCACGAGGACGATACAACTGCCGTAGGAGTCCTCGGGTCTGAAGTCCGGCATGCCGAAGAACTGCAGCTGGAGGTCTTCTCGCTGTAGGCCCACACACGGGTTCGGGCGGACCTGGTAGTAGGTCTGGGTGAAGCCGAGCATGGTGTAGAACTCGACGATCTCGTCGATGGACCCGCAGGGTAGCAGCGGGACGGTTATCTCGTGGGCCATGACATTTCTCCGTCTCGAAGGGAGGTTTCGTTGACGCGCGGCTGTACCTCGGCCGACTGTGTGCGCAGCGCTCCGTTGACCAGAAGTCGTACCGGCTTCATCTAACCCATTCCCGCATAGTAGACAAATTTGACTACTGTGAGAAGCGTACCCGGCGTCGGGACGGATCCTCTGCGACGATGTGGGCCATGAGTACCACCGCCCGACCGGGTGTGATCACGGCTGGCACGTTGGTTCTGTTGTCGTCGCTGTACTTCGCGCAGGGGTTGCCGTTCGGGTTCTTCACTCAGGCGTTGCCGGTGGTGCTGCGGGAATCGGGGTTCTCGCTGGTGGCGATCAGTGCCTCGGGGGTGCTGTTTCTGCCGTGGGCATTGAAGTTCCTCTGGGCGCCCTGTGTCGATCGGTACGGCACTCGGCGGACCTGGCTGCTGGTGTTGCAGTTGCTGTCGGCCGCGGTGGCGATGGTGTTGGCCTGTCTGGATCTATCGGCTTCGCTGCGGTGGTTGTTCGTCGGCATCGTGGTGGTGAATCTGTTGTCGGCGACGCAGGATGTGGCCACCGACGGGTTGGCCGTGCGGATGTTGGGGTCGCGTGAGCGCGGGCTGGGCAACGGCATACAGGTCGGTGCGTATCGGGTCGGGATGATCGTCGGTGGTGGTGCGCTGCTGTGGTTGTACGCGCTGGCTGGGTGGCGGGCGTTGTTCCTGGCGATGGCGGTGTTGATCGTGGTCACCACGGTGCCGGTGTGGTTGATGCGCGAGCCGGTCGCGGATCGGTTGCCGCGTCCGAAGCCCGCGCAGTTGCTCGGCGGGTGGTGGATCAGATTGCGCCGCCCCGGGATTCTGGCGTTCATCGCGTTGATCGCCGCGTTCAAATTCGGGGACTCGATGGCTGCGGCGCTGACCGGGCCTTTCCTGTCCGACGCAGGGCTCGACCTCGGTGAGATCGCGCTGATCAAAGGTGTGCTCTCCTCGGCGGGCGCGCTCGCGGGCGCAGCTCTGGGTGGTTGGCTGGCCTACCGTTTCGGTCGCCGGAAGGCTCTGCTGATCGGTGGCGTCACCCAGACCGCCAGCATCGCGCTGTACCTGGTCGCCGCGCTCGGTCTCGGTGGTTTCGAACTGCTCGTCGCCGCGAGTCTCGCCGAACACGTCTTCGGTGGCGCCGCCACCGTCGCCGTCTTCGCGCTCATGATGGACGCCTCCGAACCCGACCACGCGGGCAGCGACTACACCCTCATGGCCTGCGCCATCGTCGTCGTCCAGGGTGTGGCGGGCATGGTCGCGGGACTCGTCGGCGATGTGGCCGGTTACCCCGCCATCTTCATCACGGGGCTGGTTCTCTCCGGACTCGGCTGTGGCGCAATGGTTCTCGGCCTCGATCGAGGTCTCGGGCCCGCGAACCTGTACTCCGGCGAGCCGCAGGACGGCGGCTCAGGTGTCGTCGGACAGCACCGCGGCAAGGAATTCGCCGAGTAATCAGCGGTGATGGGTGTCCACGCCTGGGTCGCGGCGATCGGACGCGTCTGGGCGCCGACACCGGGTTCGTCGGCCGCAATCAGGCGCCGGACCCGGTTCCCTCGGCTATCTTGAGTCCGATGTGTTCGCCCGAGATCGTTCGTTTCGCCCGAGAGCGCGCCCCGCAGCCGAGTCGGCGGGCGATGCTCGGTCTCGCCGGGCTCACCGCACTGGCCGCGGTGGCTCCCGCGCCCGCTGTCGCCGCGCCGCGCTCCGGCGTCGTCGACCTCACCCACACGCTCACCCCGCACCTGCCGGTGTGGCCGGGTAATCCGCCGATGGTGATGGTCCCGGTGGCCTGGCATGCGACGGGTGGGTTCGGGCAGTTCGCGCTCGGATATTGGGAACACACCGGCACCCACATCGACGCGCCTGCCCACCGGATTCCCGGTGGCGCCACCACCGAGGCCATCCCCGTCGACGATCTCGTCGCGCCGCTGGTCGTCATCGATATCAGCGCCAAGGCCGCCGTCGACGCCGACGCGGTGGTGACCGTTGCCGATATCGACAACTGGCGCTCGCAGCACGGGGACATCCCCGAACGTGCTTTCGTCGCGATGTATTCGGGGTGGGAGCGGCGCATTGCCCAATCGTCGACTTTCCTCAATCTCGACGAACGAGGAACGCCGCACGCGCCGGGATTCGCCGCCGAAGCCGCGCAATACCTTGTCGCCCAATGTGGGATCGTCGGAGCCGGTGTCGACACACTCAGCCTCGATTGCGGCGCCGACCCCGAATACGGTGCGCACACAGCCCTTCTCGGTGCGGGCCGCTACGGCGTGGAGATGCTCGCCAACCTCGCCGCGGTACCGGCGGCCGGTGCGACGATCATCGTCGGGGCACCGAAACACGCAGGCGGTACGGGCGGACCGTGTCGGGTACTCGCACTCACCTGAGCGTCACCAGTCCGGTCGACCGATCGAAAGTCGGTGCTGGAAAACATTTCTCGGATCAGCGGCGGCCTTGGCCCGAAGCAGTCGCTGGTAGTTGTCGCCGTAATAGAAGGCGTGCCACGGCAGCCCGGAAGTGTTCCATGCGGCATCGGCCAGATCGGGGTCCGGATAGTTGATATAGCTGCCGCCGTAGACCTCGTTCGGAACCGGAACGCCGCCGGTATCGGCATGGACGTCGCGGTACATCTCACGCGCCCACCGCACATACCGATCATCATCGAAAAGCAGTCGCCACGACGCGTGGATCAGCATCTTCATGAACGAATCCCGGGCAGGCATGGCCGTCGCGTCGGCGGCGACAGCATTGATCGCGCCGCCGAACGGCAGGAATTCGAGCTGGGATTCGCCGAGGAAACCGAGATCGGTGATGTAGCGGTAGAAGATCCTGAGCTGTTCGGGGGAGTAGGCCTTACGCAGATACGCGGCTTTCACCTTGACGCGGGTGGTGTTGACGCCCTTCGCGTAATACACCTGGTTCACCGTGTCCGGGTAGGACAGCTGGGTGACCGGGGTGAGTATCGGCGGCGGGAACACACCCTCGCTCACGGTCGCCACGAATTCGTCGAAACGGGTTCGCGCATCAGGTGTTTCGGCATCGAACAGGATCAGCATCTCGGCCGCGCCGGTGCCGGTCGTCCTGATCATCAGCGGCGCGTAGAGCCCGGCGAACTCGTTGCCGGGCGCACTGTGACGTTCGAAGAACCCGAGGTAGTTGCCGAGCAACCGGACGAACGAGTCCTCGGTGGTGACCGGCAGGATCAGTCGCGCATTCAGCATGCTGCCAGGCGGTTTCGGCAGTGCGCGTGCGGGATCGGAGCCGTCGGAATCGGGAGACCGGAGCAGGTACCGGGTCACCACACCGAAATTGCCGCCGCCACCACCGGTATGTGCCCACCAAAGATCATGGTGGGGACCGTCTTTGGTCGCGACCACGACTTTCGCGGAGCCATCGGCGTCGACGGTGACAACCTCCACCCCGACCAGGTGATCGGCTACCAGGCCTAACCGCCGCGACAACGGACCATAACCACCACCGCAGACATGCCCGCCCATCCCGACGCCGAGACAGATCCCGCCCGGCACCGTCACACCCCAGCGGTGCAAGGCGTTGTAGACGGTGCCGATGTCGGCGCCCGCGTCGACCGAGAACGCCCGGTGATGCTCGTCCCAGAACACCGCGTTCAGCCGACCGAGGTCGATGATCGACCGGGTCTGCGCGCTGTCGACGAAATCGTCGAAGCAATGCCCGCCCGAACGCGCCGCGATCCGCGAGTCCGCACCCACCGCCGAGGCCACCGCCCGACGAACGTCCTCGGCGCTGGTCGGCACATAGATCTTCGCCGGTTGCGCCACGAACCGCCGGTTGTACCCGCGCGCAGCGAGGGACTCGAAATCACCCGCACCGACCACACGCCCTTCGGCGCGCACCGTGGGCATTCCGAGCGCGACCACCGCACCGCCCGCCACGGCCGCGGTGATCAATTTCCGACGTGAGAGCGACACCGGATTCCTTTCCCGCCACGATCTTCGCGATGACCTGCTCGGACAGTAACGGAGTTGCCGATGCGCGGACGGCAGAAATGCGGAGCGTCGTAGGGTCGGCGAACTCTTCGATGGGTGGGCAGGGCGTAGATCCTGTGCTCTGATGGAGGTAGGACCGCCGCCCCACTCACGGGAGGTACCAGCATTGGCTGACGACGTCGCGAAGACCGAGGACCAGGCTTTTCGACTGGCCGTGCGCTATGGCCTGTCGGTGATCGCGGCGGCTGCGGTGGTGTGCGCGATCGCCACCGTCTGGGCGGCGAACAGAAACGCCTGCGCGACAGCCGACACCCGACTGTGCGACGACCCGGCCAAGATCGCGGTCCTGTTCGGTCCCGGCCTGATCCTGCTCGCGGGAGGCATAGGCGCGTTCGTGCACACCTATCAGCGGTGGCGCGACGGTCGGAGCTGGCGGGCGTGGCAGGGCGCGGGCTGGTTCCTGTTCATCCTGATGACCGCCTATCTGGCGATCGGCGCCGGTTCGTTCACGAACTGAACCAGTCAGGCCGGCGGATCGGCCGGGCGCAGGTAGACGGGGTGACCGCCGGTGATGCTGTTGTACAACATGCTGAGGTCGAGCGAGTCCGTGGACGGTTTCGGCTTCGGGTCGCCGCTGCGGTCGACCTGGCGATGCAGGGCTTCCATCTTCTCGTCCAGTTGTGTGGCGACCTCGGCCGCCTGGGCGAGATCGGCGCGCAGATTCGGGGGCACCTCGCCGCGGTACTTGTAGTAGATCTTGTGTTCGAGGCTGGCCCAGAAATCCATCGCGATCGTGCGGATCTGGATCTCGACCGGAATCAGCTCGGTGCGGTCGGAGCGGAACACCGGGATCGACACGATCAGGTGCATCGACTGGTAGCCGTTGGGCTTGCGATGGGTGATGTAGTCGCGCTCCTCGAGGACCGTGATGTCCTCCTGACCGGCCAGCATGTCGCGGATCGTCCCGATATCGGAGATGAAGCTGCACACCACCCGCACCCCGGCGATGTCCAGGACGTTCTCCCGGATCGCCCCCAGGTTCATCGCGTAGTTCTTGCGACGGACCTTCTCGAGGACACTTTCGGGCGACTTGAGCCGCGACCCCACATGCTCGATCGGGTTGTACTCGTGGGTGTTGTTGAAGTCCTCACGCAAGATGTTGATCTTGGTCGTCACTTCGTCGATGGCGAACTTGTAGCCGAGCATGAAGTCGACGAACTGTTCCCTGAGCACTCGCAGGTCGTCGATGCCGACACCGTCGCCGTCGCCGAGCGGGCCGTTACCAGTGCTGGGGTCGCGCTGCCACTGTTTCATCAGTTCCCATTGTGCCGTTCTTCCGGCGAACACCTCGACCAGTGCGTTCGGCGTCACGTTGGCAACTGTCACAGCTATCGGTGGTTCGGTTCGTTCGGCGAACAGAATCGGAAGATTTTTCATTTGCCCACGGGTCGACCGGCCGAGGATGAGTTCTGGTGCAGTGCCTGACGACGGGCACCGTCACGGCACGGGGGCCGAGGCGAGCAGGCACTACCCGGCAGTGTGGCCGGGCTGAGGAAAGCGCGCAGCAATGCCGAGTGATGTCGTCGATGTGTCCGTGGAGTTCTCCGTCTCGCGCCGGGCGCTGTGGGATGTGTTGCTCGAACCGCAGAGTTATCCGCGGTTGTGGGCCGGTATCGGGGGCTGTGACCGGCTCCTGAACCCCGACGGGAGCACCGTGTGGGAGGTCAGAATCGGGGACCGGGCGGTCGGTGTCCGGC
The DNA here is from genome assembly GCF_042749305.1 of Nocardia sp. NPDC058705. Classification (NCBI taxonomy): domain Bacteria; kingdom Bacillati; phylum Actinomycetota; class Actinomycetes; order Mycobacteriales; family Nocardiaceae; genus Nocardia; species Nocardia sp. NPDC058705. Next base: position 137,287 of record NZ_JBHYRN010000005.1, read on the forward strand.
GGACCGGGCTGGCGCTGACCATCGGGCGATGGTACGAGAGTTTCGAACTGCACAATCCCGAATCGGGGAGTTTCGCCCTGATCCGGCTCACCGGCGACGAGCAGCGCACCAGGGTGAGCGTGACAGTCTTCGCGGTACCTCGGCTGCACCCGTCGCTGGCCGGTGTGACGAACGCCGTGATCATCGGGTGGGTCAAGGACGGTTTGCGCCGCGCGGCCGACGTGGTGGCGGGCGCGCGAACCTCGGTGGTGGCCAATGGCAATCGGGCGCCGATCCGGCGCAAGTCCGAAATTGTGCGCTGGTGGGTGCATTCGGGTCAGGTGGCGCCGCCGCTGACCTCGGCAAGGCAGCTACGTTCGCTGTACCGCTGGGGCTTCAACCTTGCGGGCGGTTACGCCGCGGGTGCCGCGCACAGCCCGGATCAGGTCGCCCTGATCGACGACGGCAGCACCGCCACTTTCGCCGAGACCGACAAGCGGACCACCGCGTTGGCGGGGGCGATGTACGAGATCGGGCTGCGCGCCGGTGACGCGGTGGGGCTGCTGGCCGGAAACCATTGCGGCATGGTCGAATCCATGGTCGCGGCGGGCAAGCTCGGGGTCGATGTCGCGCTGCTGAACTCGGGTCTGTCGGGGCGGCGGATCGAGGATGTCGTGCAGCGGCATCGGTTGTCGGCGTTGTTCGTCGACGCCGATCTGGCGCATCTCGTGCAGTACCTGCACACCGATCTGCCGCGCTTCTTCACCGACGACGCGCCCGCCGACCCGTCGCGGATCACCATCGAAGACCTCATCGCGATCCGCCACACCAAGTTCCCCGTCCCGACGGTGCCCGGCCGACAGATCGTGCTCACCTCGGGCACCAGCGGCACCCCGAAGGGGGCGCGACGCCCGCACCCGAAGGGCTTCGACACCCTGGTCGCGCTGCTGTCGCAGATCCCGATCCGCGCGGGCAGCACCATGATGATCCCGGCGCCGCTGTTCCACACCTGGGGGCTGTCGGCACTGCAACTGAGCACCGCGGTGCGGGCCACGGTGGTGCTGACCCAGGGCTTCGACGCCGAGGAATGTCTGCGCCGCATCGCCGAACACGGGGTGCACACGCTGATCGCCGTGCCCACGATGGTGCAGCGACTGGTCGACCTGCCCGCCGAAGTGCGCGGTCGGTACGACCTGAGCACCCTGCAGCACGTGATCAGCTGCGGCGCGCCACTGGCGGCTGTCACCGTCGACCGCTTCCTCGACGACTACGGCGACGTCCTCTACAACCTCTACGGTTCCACCGAGGTCTCCTGGGCCAGCGTCGCAGGCCCCGACGACCTGCGCGCCGCCCCGACCACGGCGGGCCGTCCACCGCTTGGCACCAAGATCGCCATCCTCGACGCCGACCACAAAGCGGTCCCGATCGGCGTGGTCGGGCGGATCTTCGTCGGCAACCACATGCTCTTCGACGGCTACGTCAGCGACACCCCACCGGACGAATCCGACGGCATGATGGACACCGGCGACCTCGGCTACCTCGATGCCGCGGGCAGGTTGTTCGTGGCCGGACGCGACGACGAGATGATCATCTCCGGCGGCGAGAACGTCTTCCCACGCCCCGTGGAGGAAGCACTGGCCTACCTGCCGCAGGTCACCGATGTCGCCGTGGTCGGCGTCCCGGATCGCGAATTCGGCCAGCGACTGGCCGCGTTCCTCGTCAAGAACGAAGGCTCAGGCCTCGACCCGGAAATGGTCCGTACCTACGTCCGCAACCGCCTCAGCCGCTTCTCGGTCCCCCGCGACGTCACCTTCCTCAACGCGCTGCCGCGCGGCGAGACCGGCAAGGTGCTCAAGCGATTGCTGGTCGATCCGGAAGGGCTGGCCGGCTGAGCCAGCCCCTCCGTCGACGTGGTCAGGGGCGCGGGTTGGCCTGGAACAGCTGCCACATCCGGGTCAGCATCTCGGTCTGCCGCGAGCCCGACGGCCAGGCATGGCTGCCGTTGTTGTAGACCCGCCACAACACTTCGGTGCCGGACGCGCAGTCCCAGTGCCTGGAATCCTTCACGTCGGTGCCGCCGCCGGGCTGCTCGTTCTGGCACGGGCGGTTTTCCCAGCTCCAGTACATGAGGTGGCTGTAGGCGACGGGCTCGAGGACGATGGGGTCGTTCGCCGAGGCGAACACGCCCCACGACAGGCTCGGACGCATGTCTTGACGTCTTCTCCGGCCAATGCCGGACATTCCTACCAGCACCCTCGCGGGCGCTCTCGGTGAGTTCCTGCTTCACAGGGAATCGCTTTGCGCTAGGCGCAAAGACTTACGGTCCCTCCACGGGCATTTAACCTCTCCGCCCGTCCGGCGGCGAGGATGTTGTTGGCGGCGTTCATATCCCGATCCAGTATCGTGCCGCAACCTGGACACGACCACACCCGCACCGACAGAGGTTTCGGGCCGTCACGGTGCCCACAAGGGTGGCAGATCTGCGACGACGGGTAAAAGCGGTCGACCTTGCCCAGATGCCGCCCGTACCTGGCTGCTTTCTCCTCCAGCATGCGGGTGAACATGCCCCACCCGGCGTCGTACACCGATTTCGCCAACCGGGTCCGCGCCAAGCCCTTCACGCACAGGTTCTCCATGTACACCGCTTGGTTTTCGCGGATGATGGCCGTGGAGTGTTTGTGCGCGAAGTCGTGGCGTGTCAGCCACTCGGGCGTGGAGTTTCGCGACCCGGACCCGAGCTTTCGCCCGGTTCCGGCTGCCTCTTTGTTTGCGTGAAAGTGCTTGCTGTGCTTTACGTAAGCGTCGTTCGGCCTGGCGTAGGAACCGGGGCGAGCTGATCGATTTGCCGTTGGACAGGACCGCGAACGTGGTCAACCCTAGGTCTATACCGACCTCGGTGTCCGACTCCGGGAGATGCTCGGTGTTCACCTGCACGACAAACGATGCGAAGTACCGGCCGCTGGCATCCTTGATCACCGTCACCGACGACGGCTGGCAGGGAAGCTCGCGCGACCACCGGACCGCGACGTCCCCGATCTTCGGCAGCCGCAGCTTCCGACCCGAGGTCACTGTGAATCGGGCGTTGCGGGTGAACCGGATCGACTGACGGTTGTCCTTGCGGGACCGGAACCTCGGTGGTGCGACCTTATCGCCCTTGCGCTTGCCTGTGATGGACTGAAAGAAGTTGCGGTAGGCGGTGTTCAGGTCGGCCAAGGCCTGCTGGAGTACCACTGACGACACCTCGCCCAGCCATGCCCGTTCCGGGGTGGCTTTGGCTGCGGTGACCCTCTTGGACAGTTCACCGTCGCTGATCCGTTGCCCTGCCTCGAGTGCATCCCGGCGTGCCCGCAGAGCATCGTTGAACACCACACGGGCGCAGCCGAATGCCTTCGCCAACGACACCTGTTGTCCCACTGTGGGGTACAGGCGGAAGTTGTATCGAAGCTGCACCCCGCTGAGATTACCCTTGGTTTATGACTGATGAAAGCGATATTCGCACTGGTAGACACTGCATTTTCGCCCTACACGCGCATTTGGTTTTCGTCACCAAGTACCGGCATCAGGTTTTCTCCGGCCCCCACCTCGCACGGATTGAGGAGATCATGCGGGCGGTCTGCGCCGACTTCGAAGTGGAGCTGTTCGAGTTCAACGGTGACGCCGACCATGTGCATCTGCTGGTGAACTTTCCCCCGAAAGTCGCGCTGTCGAAGCTCGTCAACTCACTCAAGGGGGTCTCCTCGCGTCGACTTCGCCAAGAGTTCCCCGACCTGGTCCAGCATTACTGGAGGGGACAACGGTTGTGGGCGGGTTCCTATTTCGCCGGATCCGTCGGCGGGGCACCGATCTCGGTACTGTGCCAGTACATCGAGTCCCAAGGTCGGCCCGCATAGGGCACGCTCGGGCCATTGCAGTCCTCCTGCGTTGGCCTTCATCGCCTATGGAAAGGCAGTGGACCGGTGGCGCAGCGGCTTGCGAATTTGCAGCTGACCGACCCTGTCGGCGGGACCTGTTCGAAGGCCCCGCCGAGCTCGCATCGCGGCGTAGATCAGGGTTTGCGCGCGACGGCGCCGTAGGCCGAGATCGGGCGGACCTCGCCGACCTCGGTGGCCTCCGATCGCCACTGGGTGATCGAGGTGAAGCCCGGCTCCACCAGTTCCAGGCCGTCGAAGACGCCACGGATCTGCGCCTGCGGGCGCGGGATGTACGGTGTGCCGCCGGTGCCGGTGTAGTTCTCGCACAGGGTGACGTAGGCCTGGCTGTCGTCGGTGCCGTCCCACATGATCAGGTAGCTGCCCGAAGGCACCGCGCCGATGACGGTTCCCACGATGCGCAGCAGGTCCTCGTAGGTCCTGGCATGGCCGAGAACGCCCATGAACATCACGGCGATCGGCTCGTTGAAGTTCAGTACGTTGCGGGCGTCGGCGACGATCTGTTCCGGATCGTGGAAGTCGGAGTCGATGTAGGTGGTGACACCTTCGTCGGTGGTGCTGGTCAGCAGGGCGCGCGCGTGGGTGAGCACCAGCGGATCGTTGTCCACGTACACCACCTTGGCCTCTGGCGTGACGCCCTGGGCCACCTCGTGGGTGTTCTGCATCGTGGGCAGCCCGGTGCCGATGTCGAGGAACTGCTTGATGCCGCGCTCGCGCGCCAGGAAGCGAACGGCCCTGATCAGGAACTGTCGCGACTGCACCGCCATGGTCGAAATGTCCGGGTCGACCGCGAGTCCGGCGTCGCCGGCGATCTTGTCGATCTCGTAGTGGTCCTTACCGCCCATCCAGTAGTTCCAGATCCGTGCGGAATGGGGGATGTCGGTCCTGATCACGGGGGTTTGCACGTCAGTCATGGGCCTTGCTCCTCTGCGACTGTGACAGTGGCGCACCCACCCAGGGGAGAACCACCAGTGGCATAGCATCTGATCTGTTTGCGACAGTACAAGATTCATCACGAACCGGTCGGGCCAATTCGTGAACCCCGATGCCTGCGTTCATCGGCCGGAATCGGGTACTGCCGCAGCATGAGAACTCTGCGCAGAAATGCTGTGGCCACCGCGCTCACCGCGGCCGCGATCGCCGTGCTCGGCACCGGTTGCGACCAGGTGGAGAAGGCCGTCAACAAGGGCGGCGATACGCCGTGCAGCGAATACACCGCCCAGTCCTCGGAAGACAGGCGTGTCACGGTGACCAAATTCCTCGAACAGGAACGCGGGGACGACGCGAAGTCCGATCCCGACACCATCGACCTGTCGGTCGCCGCCATCGATCTGATGTGTGGCGCGCAGGCCAACCCCGACACCCCCATCCGTGAAGCTGACCTGACGGGTGTCCTCGTGCCGAAGTGACACCCCGAAGCCCGGGTGGATACCCCGTCCGACAGCGGCGATAGGCCGATCTCACTGTGCGTCACCCATTTCAAGTGTTCACTGCGACAGACACGTTCGGCCGGTAGCATCGCTAACGGACCCTAAGGGCCAGTCCAGCAAGATGTTTCGTCGTGATCGCCGGATTCGGGGTCCGCGAGGCACCGGGTGATCGAGAGGTTTCACAATGGAAACAGTGACGAATCGGGTGGTTCTCGACCCGACCGGAAAAGACATTCAGGGTGAGATCGCCGAGATCAGGAAGCACGGCCCCGCCGCGCCGGTGGAGTTGCCGGGCGGGGTGGCCGCGTGGTCGATCACCGACGCCGCGCTGCTGGAGAAGCTGCTCGTCGATCCGCGGGTCTCCAAGGACGCGAGCACGCACTGGCCCGCGTTCGTCGCCGGTGAGATTCCCGCGGATTGGCCGCTGTTCCTCTGGGTCGCGGTGGAGAACATGTTCACCGCCTACGGCACCGAGCACCGCAGGCTGCGCAAGCTGGTGGCGCCCGCGTTCACCGCCCGGCGCACCGAGGCCATGCGCGGACAGGTCGAGCGCATCACCACCGACCTGCTCGACGCGCTGGCGCAGACCCCGGCCGGTCGGCCCGTGGATCTGCGCGAGCAGTTCGCCTATCCGCTGCCGATCCAGGTGATCTCGGAGCTGATGGGTGTGCCGGAATCGCTCAACGACGGCCTGCGCACCTGCGTCGACGGCATCTTCGACACCACGCTCACGCCGGAGCAGTCGCAGGCCAACTACATGGAGATGTACCGGATCCTTGGCGAATTGGTGGCGTTGCGCCGCGAACAGCCCGGCGACGACATCACCAGCCTGCTGATCGTCCAGCGCGACGAGGACGAGGGCCAGCTCACCGAAGTAGAACTGATCGGCACCCTGCTGCTGGTGATCTCGGCGGGCCACGAGACCACGGTGAACCTGCTCGACCAAGCCATCACCGCGTTGCTCACCCGCCCCGAGGTGCTCGCTCGCCTGCGCGACGGCTCCATCACCTGGGCCGAGACCGTCGAGGAAACCCTGCGCTACGAGTCGCCGGTGGCACACCTGCCGTTGCGGTACGCGGTCTCCGACATCGATATCGACGGCGTTCATATCGCCAAGGGTGACGCGATCCTGGCGAGCTACGCCGGTGCCGGTCGCGATCCGAAGCGCCACGGCGCGACCGCCGACGAGTTCGATCCGACGCGAGACAACCAGTCGCACATGGCTTTCGGCTACGGGGTGCACCACTGCCTCGGCGCGCCGCTGGCCCGCTTGGAGGCGCTGGTTGCGCTGCCCGCGCTGTTCGAGCGGTTCCAGCAGATGCAGCTGGCCGTGCCGGTGTCCGAGCTCGGCACGGTGTCGAGCTTCATCTCCAACGGTCACCGCAACCTGCCGGTGTACATTCACGGCGAGTAGGGGGTGAACCTGCTCGGCCGGCTCGTCCTGGCCGGCCGAGCACGGGTTCAACTGCCGGGCACCACCAGTGGGGGAGTGCTGGGGAACACCACCGGCAGTGCGGCCAGCGACCGGTGGAAAGGCCCTGGCCGCCACACCAATTCGTCAGCGGGCACCGCCAGTTCGAGTTCGGGCAGTGCGTCCAGGAGTTGGTCGATGGCCTCCTGGGCGATCAGATAGGCCGGGGATTTCGCCGGGCAGCCGTGCGGGCCGGTGCTCCACGCCAGGTGCGCGCGGTTGTCGAGGAAATCGCCGGTCCCGATCGCGGGATCGTTGTTGCACGCGGCCATGCTGATCACCACCGGCTGATGCGCGGGCAGCCACACGTCGTCGACGAGGATCGGCTGACGCGGATAGGTGGTGCAGAAGTTGGCCAGCGGCGGGTCGGTGTAGAGCACCTCGTCGAGTGCGTCGCGGGTGGACAGGCTGCCGCCGAGCAGGCTGCCCGCGAAACGCTGGTCGGTGAGCATCAGCCGCACCGTGTTGAGGATCAGGTTGAGCATCGGCTCGATTCCCGCGCCGTACATCGTGAGCACCTGGTTCATCAACTCTTCGTCGGTGAGCTGCTGTGGGTGCTGCACCAACCGGCTCGTCACGTCGTCGCCGGGTTCGCGCTGCTTGAGGCGCACCAGGTCGTAGAGCGCGTTCTCCATCATCTGGGTGCCCGCGGCCGCGTCGGTGCCCTCGAACATCTGCGCCATCCCGGTGGCGACCTTGGCGCCGATGTCGTCGGGGACGCCGAGCATGGCGTTGATGGTGGCGAAGATGACGGGAAAGGCGTACTGGCTCAACAGATCCGCGCTGCCGTCGGCGCAGAACGAGTTGATCACCGGCATCGCGATCTGCTCGACGGTGCGGTGCAGCTGGTACAGGTCGACCCCCGCCAGGCCCGCGACGGTGACCTGCCGATGGCGGGTGTGCTCGGTCCCGGCGGTGCGAAGAGCGTTGGGGCGGTAGCACATCATCGGCAGCACCGGGCAGTCGGCGGGGATGTCGCGCTGCCACATTCGCGGGTCGGCCGGGAAGTGGTCGGGATCGTTGAGGATCTGGACCGCCGTGCGGTAACCGATCACCAGCGTGGCGGGCACGCCGGGTACCAGATCGACGGGCACCAGCGAACCGAAGCGGTGCCGCATGGCGCGATAGGTGCCCTGCGGGTCGGCCGCGTATTCGGCCGAGTACAGCGGCACCCGATCCTGGCCGCTCCGGGAATCCAGCGAAATGTCCAGTGTCACAGCGCGTACTCCTGATTCGACGATCGGTGCCTCGGCGACGCGCCGAGTTCGTGGCCGACCCTGGCGGCCAGTTCGTTCATGCGATGGGCGACGAGCGCGAGGTCCACGTCGGGGGTCGTGGCGACACCGAGCAGGGTGCCCGCGCCCGCGGCCGTGATCAGGACCATGCCCTCGTCGTATTCGGTCATGTTCTGGCGCACCGTGTTCGCGAGCCCGCCACAGAATTCGCCGAGCACCTTGCCCAGCGAGCGCAACCCGCACGCGGCGGCGGCGAAACGTTCCGCGTCATCGGTGGTGATCTCGCCGGAGTGGGCCACCCGTAGGCCGTCCTCGGATAACAACACCGCGAAGCGGACGCCGTCGAGTGCCAGGTCGTCGAGCAGCCACGCCATGCGGTTGGTGCTGTTCGCGATCGGAGTACTCATCAGCTGTCGTGCCCTTTCGTAGAACGCGCGGCCGCGGCGCGGCCGTGTCGGGAGCCGCTGTGCCAGGCTGCGGCGAGTTCGGGGCGGGCGAGTACCTCGCCGGTGTCGACGCGCTCGTCGGCCGCGGCGACGGCGCGGCGGGTGCGCTTGGGCAGGCCGCCGGTGGTCCGGTCGTGCTCGATCGGCTCCGGCCCCTGAATCTCGGAAACCGGTTGCAGGGCTTGCGGTTCCGGTACCTCGGCATGTTTGGGCTGGTGGACCTCGGTGGCCGTGACGAGCAGGGCCGCGGGCACGAACACCATCGCCCTGGTACCGCCGTAGATATTGGGTCCGTCGACATAGGCGGCGAAGCCGTAGCGGCGCGCGAGCGCGGCGACGCCGGGGAACCCGACTCGCGGTGACGGCCCGAGCGCGTTGATGTCGACCACGCGCTCACCCGAGAGCACCTGGCGCGCCTCCTCCATCTGCTCGCGGCTCATCCGCACGCCCGCGTCGTCGATGATCACCGTGACGCCGTGATGGCCCTGCTGGTAGGAGATGTCGACGAACGACGAGGGCGGTGAGTAGCGCAGCGCGTTGTCGAGCAGCGTCGCGACCGTGTGCACGAGCGGTTCGACCGCCCGGCTGATCACGACCTGCTCGCAGTTGCCCGTGCGCACCCGCAGGAAATCGCGCACCCGGCCGGTCGCGCCGCCCACCACGTCGCCGATGGTCTGCTGCGGCCATCGCCTGCCGGGCAGCCCACCCGAGACGATCACGTAGGCCTGGGCCTGGCGGATCATCTGCTGGACGGTGTGGTCGATCCGGATCAGCGTCGCGTAGACCTCGTCGTTGCGGTTCTCGCGCAACGCGTTGCTCACGACCTGGCCCACGTCGGCGCCGAGACTGACCACGGTGGTGCCGAACGCGCGGACCGCATTGCTGGTGGCGGCGCGCGCGTCGGCCGAGACCTGCGCGCGCGTCGCTTGCTGTGCCGCGTCCAACTGCGCGGCGGTGCGTTCCTGCGCGGCCTGTTCGGCCATGGTCGCTTCGTGTGCGAGCGCCCGCAGCTCCTCGGCGTGGACGAGCGACATCTGTTCCATCGCCAGGTCTTTGGCGTGGAGTTCGTGCTCGGCGACCACCAGGCGGGCGCGGACCCGGCGTTCGTTGCGCAGGGCCTGCAGCGCCACGGCGACCGCACCTAGCAGGACCAGTGTCGCGAGGGAGAACAAGAAGACCGCGAGCGTCGGAGTCATCGGTTCCTTTGTCGTTTTGTACCGACCGAAGAGCCGTGGTGGCCGGGTCCTCGCCGGTCTCTCCGACGAGACTTCGCGCCGCTGACCGATACTCACAACACAAGCGCTGCAGCACAATTGGGCACCGCGCGCGTGAGTTTCGGCCGAGTCCGGGCGCACTGCCCGGCGTTTCGGCGCCGGGGGACACGTTAGCAGTGCGAACCGCTGAGTGCACGAAACGAACTGTCGCAGAACGTAACTCGCACTGTGGTGGCGGCCGGATGAATTGATACCGGCGGTTTATCCTCGCCGTGTACGGTTGAGCACATACAGGTCAGCCGCGGACCAGCGGTGACCAGCGCGTCGTCGCCGCACTCGGCCTCGAGTCACCGGCTTTCATTCCTTTTCTCGTCTCACCGCAGCGGCGCCGTCGATCGATCCGAGGAAGAACCTGCATGACCAGCGATCTCGACGACGACCCGTCCGACATCACGCCCGCGGATCCCGAGGAGGAAGACCCGACCGTCCACTGGCCCGAGCCGAGCCCGCTGCAATCGTGGTGGACCGACATCATGGGCGCGAAGAAGCCCCGCCGGTTCGGCCAGCAGAGCTGATCTGGATTGCTGGTCGGATGCCATGGCCCGCATGAATGGTCGCCCACGTTGGTAGTTAGCGTAGTTAAACGTGTAATCACTCACATCTCCGCTGAATAATCCCTGGTGGGATCGAGAAAGCAAACTGGACGCTCGTTCAGAGCCAAAAAGTTGCTCACGGCACCGTATTGTCTGTCGTCGGTCGGATTTCGGTGTGCCGTGGCAGAGCTGCGGCACTGATTCGAGGGTTCTCACGGCGTGCTCGACATCTATCACTTCTCCTACGGGTGGATCACCCCCGTCCTGGCTTTCTTCATGTCGTTCGTCGGCTGCCTGCTCGGGTTGCAGTGCGCCGCGCGCGGGCGCAATGCCGAGCAGGGGCGAACCGGCTGGCTGGTGAGCTCGGCGATCGCGATCGGCGGCACCGGCATCTGGGTGATGCATTTCATCGCGATGCTCGGCTTCACCATCGAGGGCTCCGAAATCCGTTACGACATACCGCTGACGCTGTTCAGCGCGGTGACGGCGATGGTCGTGGTCGGCATCGGGTTGTTCATGGTGAACAAGCCGCAGCCGACCCTGGCCGCGCTGGTCGGCGGTGGCACGATCGCCGGCCTCGGTGTCGGCAGCATGCACTACACCGGCATGTACGCGATGAAATCCACTGCCGCCGTCGGTTACAACATGTGGGTGGTGGCGGTGTCGATGGTGATCGCGGTGGTCGCCTCCATCGTCGCGCTGTGGTTCACCTTGCGGGTGAAGGGCCTTCCTGCCACGATCGTCGCGGCCGCGATCATGGGCGTGGCGGTGTGCGGAATGCACTACACCGGCATGGCGGCCATGCACGCGCACGCCGGTCACCAGAACGCGCCGCCGCCCTCCGGCGCGCAGGCGATGCAGCTGCTGGGGCCGCTGATCGGGGTGATCTGCGTGGTCACCATGTTCGTGCTGATCATCGTGAGTCTGTCCGAGGTCGAGAACAAGGAATCGCTGCCCAAGATGCGTCTGAACGCGACGGTGCGCCCGCATGCGCACGGTTCATGGCCGGTGGCATCGGCCGAGGAGCGCGACAGCGCGCCGACCTACCCGGCGTTCTCGTTGGCCGCGTCCTCCGCGGCGTCCTCTGTCGGGAAGGCCAACGGCAAGTCGCTGACCTGGCCGAGGAACACCCCGAACGGGCCTGCCGACATCTCGGACATGGTGTCGTAGTAGTCCTGATCGAACTCGACCTGGCCGGTGCCGTCGTAGAAGAATTTCAGCGGGATCGACGGGTGGAACCAGTAGTAGTTGCGGACCGGATTTCCCGCGCTGTCCACGCCGGTCAGGCCGACTTGGAACCCCTCGTCGGTCTGGAACTTCACCTCGGTCACCAGTTGCAGATGGGCGAGAAACTTCGCGTCGCCGTCCGCGATGCTCAGCGAGACGATTTCACCGTTGTACACGAATCCCGACATCGACAGCCTCCCTCGTAGACAACCTCTGACGGGCCCATTTTAGGCACCGCCGCCGACCGGGTGTGGATCCCCGTGGCACGGCGATCCGCACAATCTTCGCAATAAGAACGCTTGTTCAGCCTGCCGGTGCGTGTTGTAATTCGCCCGAGATACGCGACGCGAGACTGTGGGGTGACTGTGTGTTTGCACTGACGGCGATGGATTCGCAAGAGCTGGAACGAAACTGGCCGGTCCCGGAGGTGGCCGAACTCTACGGCGAGGACTTCGCTGCAAGCCCGTTGACCTCGGACCGGGTCGGTAGGCTGAGTCCTACTGCGCGCCACCGGATCGCGGCATTCGTCCATACCACACTCGCCGACCTCGAGGAGATGTACGAGTCGCGCCCACCCGTGCGTGAACGTCCGCTTTCGCTGATTGTTTGCAATACCGACGAGTAGGCGAATTGCTTCACAAAGACCGGAAAGTATTCTTCGTGAATTCCCGTGACATGGCACGAAATTCTGTTGCATGCTTTCGTCGCTCGATCGTTCGAATCTGATGAAGTTTCGCCACCACCGAGGAGGGGCTCTACCGATGACCGAAACGATGACCGGATCCGCTGCCGACTTCCTGGCCGACGTGATCTCCAAGACGCTCGTGAGTCTGGCGACGTCGATGAGCGCCGCCTGAGTCGATGAGCGCCGGCTGATCGATGCCGAACCCGCAGGGGCCGCACCGTTCCAGGTGCGGCCCCTGCGGCGTTTTCGAACCAGTGTTGCCCGGGGTATTGACCTGGACGACGTGTCCAACCTAAATTACGTGGACACCGTGTCTCAGGTATCCGGGACACACGGCACACGGGAGTGCGTTCATGACACAGAAGGTGTTCGTCGTCGGCGTCGGCATGACGAAGTTCGAGAAGCCGGGCTCGCTGGAGTGGGACTATCCGGACATGGCCCGCGAGGCGGGCACCAAGGCGCTCGCCGATGCCGGAATCGACTACGACCAGGTCGAACAGGCCTACGTCGGCTACGTGTACGGCGAGTCCACCTCGGGCCAGCGCGCGGTCTACGAGCTCGGCCTCACCGGTATTCCGGTGGTCAACGTCAACAACAACTGCTCCACCGGATCCACCGCGCTCTACCTCGCGGCACAGGCGATCCGTGGCGGACTTGCCGAGTGCACCCTCGCCCTCGGCTTCGAGAAGATGCAGCCCGGCTCGCTCGGTTCGACCTACGACGACCGCGAACAGCCGATGATGAAGCACCTGCTGGCGCTGGCCGAGCTGCAGGAGTTCGCCATGCCGCCCGCGCCGTACATGTTCGGCGCCGCCGGTAAAGAGCACATGGAGCTCTACGGCACCACCGCCGAGCAGTTCGCCAAGATCGGCGTGAAGAACCACAAGCACTCGGTGAACAACCCGTACGCGCAGTTCCAGAAGGAATACAGCCTCGAGGAAGTCCTCGGAGCCAAGCAGATCTACGGCCCGCTCACCAAGCTGCAGTGTTCGCCGACCTCCGACGGTTCCGGCGCGGTCATCCTCGCGAGCGAGGCCTTCGTCGACCGGCACAACCTGGCCGACCGCGCTGTGGAGATCGTCGGACAGGCGATGGTCACCGACCTGGCGTCCACCTTCAGCAGCCCGACCGCGATCAACCTGGTCGGCTCGTCCATGTCGAATGCCGCGGCGCTGAAGGTCTACGAGCAGGCCGGCATCGGCCCCGACGACATCGACGTCATCGAACTGCACGACTGCTTCTCCACCAACGAACTGCTCACCTACGAGGCCCTCGGCCTGTGCGCGCCGGGTGAGGGCGGTCGTCTCGTCGACGACAACGCCACCACCTACGGCGGCAAGTGGGTCGTCAACCCCTCGGGCGGGCTGATCTCCAAGGGTCACCCCCTCGGCGCCACCGGCCTGGCCCAGTGCAGCGAACTCACCTGGCAGCTGCGCGGCGACGCCGACGCCCGCCAGCTCACCGACGCGCGAATCGCCCTGCAGCACAACATCGGTCTCGGCGGCGCCGTCGTCGTGACCGCCTACCGCCCCGCAAACCGCTGATCTTCTCCCTCACCGAATCACATCAGGAGTAACACCATGGCATCTGTTTCCGTTTCCACCGCCCTGCCCGTCGCCCCCGAGGTCGCGTGGGCCCGTCTGAGCGATCTCGCGAACTGGGAAGAGTGGCTGACCATCCACGAGGGCTGGCGCGGCGATCTGCCCGCCGAACTGGCCGCGGGTTCGCGTTTCACCGAGGTCGTCTCGGTGATGAACATGGCCAACAAGATCGAGTGGACGGTCGCCGAGGTCGTCCCGAACTCGTTCCTGCGCATCACCGGCGCCGGAATGGCCGGTGTCACCATCGAATTCGCGCTGAAGGTGGAGCCGACCGACACCGGCTCCACGGCCGCGTTCGACGCGAGCTTCAAGGGCGCGATGATCGTGGGCCCGATCGGCAAGGCCGTGGCCAAGCACGCCGAAGCCGACCTGAAGGAATCGATGGACAAGTTCAACGCGCTCGTCGGATCGGCCGCATGACCACCTCGGAATCGGCCGGAGTCGTCTTCGACGGCTCCGCCCTGGGGGAGTGGACCGACGAAGAGCGGTTCTCGGTCACCAAGGAACGGATCGCGGAATACGCTGCGGCGACCAATGATCCGATCCCCGCGCACCGCTCGGGCGAGATCGCCCCGCCGGTGTTCGCGGTGGTGCCGGTGTTCACCTCGATGGCGCCCGCAGCGCTGTCGGTCGCCCCGGTGGAACTGCTGATGAAGCTGGTCCACGGTGAGCAGGACTTCCTGTTCCACCGCCCGATCCGGGCCGGTGACGAACTGGTGGTGAAGGCCAAGCCGATCGGCTACGTGGGCCGGCCCAACGGTTCGACCGTGGTCATCTACGCCGAAACCCGTGACGCGGCAGGCGAACTCGTCAACGAACAGTGGATGACGGCGTTCTTCCGCAAGGTCGACGCCGGTCCCGGGGAAGGGGAGCTCGCGCCCACCCACCGGATCACCGACGAGGACCGGGCCGCCGAGCCCGCCGCGAAGGTGACCGCGCACATCGACGAGGATCAGACCTTCCGCTACTCGCCGGCCTCGGGTGACCCGATGCCGATCCACCTCGATGACGAGATCGCCCGGATGGCAGGGCTTCCCGGCATCATCAACCACGGTCTGTGCACCATGGCGTTCACCTCGTGGGCCGCGCTGACCGAGCTCGCCGACGGTGACACCGCACGCCTGCGCAGGCTGGCCGTGCGCTTCGCCAAGCCGGTGCTTCCCGGTCAGGACATCACCACCACCTTCTGGCCCACCGCGTCCGCTGATCCCGCCGTGCGCGCCTTCGCCTTCGAGACCGAAGCCGTGGGCGAGATCGCGATCACCGACGGCCGCGTCGAAATCAACTAGGAGACAAGTCTTATGGGAAAACTCGACGGTCGCGTCGCGGTCATCACCGGTGCCGGTCGCGGCATCGGCCGCGAACACGCCCTGCTGTTCGCCCGCGAGGGCGCCAAGGTCGTGGTCAATGACCTCGGTGGCGCCAACGACGGCACCGGCACCGACGCGGGCCCCGCCCAGCAGGTGGTCGACGAGATCGTCGCCGCCGGCGGTACCGCGGTCGCCAACACCGACAACATCGCCACCTGGGACGGCGCGAAAGCCCTTGTCGACCAGGCGATCAGCGAATACGGCACGCTGAACATCGTGGTGAACAACGCGGGCATCCTGCGTGACGCGTTCATCGCGGGCATGGACGAATCGCAGTGGGATTCGGTCATCGCGGTGCACCTCAAGGGCCACGCCGCCACCCTGCATCACGCCGCGGCGTACTGGAAGGCGCAGTCCAAGGCGGGCACCCCGGTGTCGGCCTCGGTGATCAACACCGCCTCGGCCTCCGGCACCTTCATGCCCAACGCCGGCCAGGCCAACTACGGTGCCGCCAAGGCCGGCATCGCCGCGCTGACCCTGGTCGCCGCCGACGAGCTCGAGCGCTACGGCGTGCGGGTCAACGCGATCGCCCCGATCGCGCGCACCCGCCTGACCCTGGCCACCCCCGGCATGGGCGCGTTGTTCGCCGCCGAGGTGCCAGAGGGTGAGTTCGACGCGTTCGCCCCGGCCAACATCTCCCCGCTGGTCGCCCACCTGGCCGAGGCCGACTGCCCGATCACCGGCAAGGTGTTCGCCGTGCAGGGTGGCGCGATCGTCGAACTCGCCGGCTGGCACGACGTGCGCACCGTGGAAACCGACGGCCCGTGGACCATCGACGAGGTGGCCGCCCAGCTGAAAGCGACCAACTAGCCATGGCGCGCAACAGTTATGAGCTCGGTGTCGGTGTCAGCGAGGACCACCTGGCCCTCGCCGACGCGGTCGCCGGTTTCGTGGAGCGGACCATCACGGCCGAGGTCGTGCGGTCCGCGGTCGAGTCCGCCGACACGGGCAAGCTCCCGTTCTGGGACGCACTCGTCGGGCAGGATCTGCTGAGCCTGCACATCGCCGAGGACCTCGGCGGTCAGGGCGCGGGCCTGCTGACGCTGGCTGTGGCGCTCGAGCCGCTCGGCCGGGGAGTTCACACCGGGCCGTTCGTGCCGACGGTGCTCGCCTCGGCAGTGCTGGCCGCAAGCGCCGGGGACAGCTCGGCCCGGCTCGCCGGATTGGCCGACGGATCGCGCACCGGTGCGGTGGCGCTGTCGTCGAACCTGACCGGCACGCTCACCGATGGTGTGCTGACCGTGAACGGCACGGCCGACGGTGTCCTCGGGGCACTGACCGCCGATGTGATCATCGCGCCGGTGACGGTGGCCGACGAGCAGCGGTGGGTCGTCTTCGAGAACATCGAGCTGACGATCAGCGCGCAGGACAGCATCGACGTGCTGCGCGGTTCCGCACGGCTGCAAGCGGATTCGGTCGAACTCGCCTTCGATCGGGTGCTCGACGTGAGTTCGGCGCGCGTGCGTTCGCTGGCCGCAGTGGTGCTCGGTGCCGAGGCGGTCGGCGTGATGTCGTGGTGTGTGTCGACCGCGTCGGAATACGCCAAGACCCGCGTGCAGTTCGGTCGCCCGATCGGTCAGTTCCAAGGTGTCAAGCACAAGTGCGCCCAGATGGGCATCGCGCTGGAGAAGGCGCGCGCGGTGTTGTGGGATGCAGCGTTCGCCCTCGATCGCGACGACGACACCGCCGATTACGCGGCCGCCGTTGCCGCGCTGATCATTCCGGACGCCGCCGTCACGGTGGCCCAGGAGTGTATTCAGGTGCACGGTGGTATCGGCTTCACCTGGGAGCACGACGCGCACCTGTACTACCGGCGGGCGCTCGCGTTGCGTGGGCAGCTCGGTGCGCGTGACGTCCGGGCCGAAGCGGTGGCCGGTTACGCGCTGTCCGGGCTCACCCTGTCCAGCGAACTGGAACTGCCTGCCGAGGCCGAGCAGATCCGGGCCGCCGTCCGGGCCGAGCTCGCCGAGATCGCGGCGATCGACGACGAGGACGACCAGCTCGTCGCCCTCGGTGACGGTGGCTGGAACCTCCCGCACCTGCCCCGACCCTACGGCCGGTCGGCCTCGCCGCTCGAGCAGGTCGTGATCGCCCAAGAGATCAAGGCCTCCGGTATCCAGATGCCGCAGCTGCTGATGGGCACCTGGGCGGTCGGCGCGATCGTGCCGCACGGTGACGAGCGCCAGAAGCAAGAACTGGTCGTGCCGACCCTGCGCGGTGAGTTGGTGTGGTGCCAGCTGTTCAGTGAGCCGGGTGCGGGTTCGGACCTGGCGAGCCTGACCACCAAGGCCACCAAGGTCGACGGTGGCTGGCGGGTGACCGGCCAGAAGATCTGGACCACGGTCGCGCAGTTCTCGGACTGGGCGATGCTGATCGCGCGCACCAGCCCCGACAAGCCCAAGCACGAAGGCATCACCTACTTCGTGCTTGACATGTCCTCGCCCGGCATCACGGTGCGTCCCCTGCGGGAGATGACCGGATCGGCACTGTTCAACGAGGTGTTCCTCGACGACGTGTTCATCCCGGACGAGAACGTGGTCGGCACCGTCGACGGCGGCTGGCACGTGGCCCGCACCACCCTCGCGGGTGAGCGCGTTGCCCTGAGCCAGAAGATGGAGGCCTACGCCACCGATACGGACCTGCTCCGTTTCGCGACCGGCCGCGACCTCTCCCCGGTGGCCCGCTACCAACTCGGCGAACTCATGGCCGAGAGCCGGGCGGTCGACGTGATCAGCTCCCGAGTGGTGCTCAAGCAGCTGTCCGGCATCGACGTGTCCACCACGTCCAGCGTCGGAAAACTGCTGGGAATGGCACTCGGACAGGCGATTTCGGAGTACGTTGTCGCCGAACTCGGCGTCGCCGGGGTGGTGTCGGTCCCCGGTGAACGCAGCGACCACGCGATGGAACAACTCATCGCGGGCCGTGCCACCACCATCTACGGCGGCACCACCGAAGTCCAGCTCAACGTCATCGGCGAACGCATGCTCGGCCTCCCCCGAGACGCCGCAGCCACCGCGTAACCCCCCGGTCGGGCGTCGGCACCCCCGACGCCCGACCATCCCCACCCGGATCACCGCACCCCCTGGACTACAGTTCGTAGTCACAATTACATCCACCCTGGGTCGGGTAATCACCAGGAAGTCTCTACCAAAGGGGCCCGCCCCGATCTGGACTGACCGGAGGGTGCGACGAAGGAGTACCCGGAGGGAGGGAAGATCGGGGCCCCGGAGGGCCCCGCTCGAGCGCGCCAGCGCTCCAAAAACACAGCCCCCAACTACCCGGGCTCGGCAAACAGTGAGGAGGGACATGACCGCACAGCACACCGACGGCAGAGCCACCCGCTGGGACCGCCACCGTGCCGATCGCCGCGAACTAATCCTCGCCGCAGCCCTCGAGGCCGTCCAAGCTCAGGGCGCTTCAGTAGGTGTACAAGAGATCGCCGACCTCGCCGGCGTCCCCCGCTCGGTCCTCTACCGCCTCTTCAAAGACCGCCAAGACCTCGACGAACAGCTCCGCGCCCGCATCATCGACGATCTGATGGCGGCACTGGCCCCCACGCTGAACCCCGAAGGTACCGTCACCGAGGCGATCGCCCGTTCCATCGACGCCTACGTCGGCTGGATCGCCACCAACCCCCGCCTGCACTACTTCCTCGGCGCGGGCTCGGATGCGACCAAGGGCCGCAACTCGCCCATCGTCTCCGGCACGAAAATCGCCATCGCGGGCACCCTGCGCGAGATCTTCGAAACCGCGTTGCGCGCCCAATCGGCCCCCGTGGCGGTCGCCGAACCGATGGCCTTCGGCTTGGTGAGCTTCGTGGACGGCAGCGTGAACCGCTGGCTGAGCCGCTCGATGCAGCCCATGGACGCCGAAGAATTGTCGTCCTACCTGCAGATCGCCATCTGGGCGGTCATCGACGCCAGCTTGCGCGAAGTGGGTATTTCGCTCGATCCGCTGACCTCGATCGCGGAGTTCACTGCCGCGAATTAGCTGTGACACGCAGTATCGTCAACCCTTGTATGGGACCGCCGGTACCATTAAACTGGTAGGTGGAACCACCTGAGGAGACACCGATGACGTTGTCCAGCTACCACGAGACCCTGCGGAGCCTGTCCGAGGGCTCGGTCACCAAACACTTCGATCCCTACGTCGACATCGACTGGGATTCGCCCGATTTCGCCGTGCGCACCGACGATCCGCGCTGGATCATTTCCGAAGAGGACCCGCTCGGCCGCCACCCCTGGTACAAAGCGCAGCCGGTCGAACGGCAGATCGCGATGGGGATGTGGCGCCAAGCGTGCATCGCGAAGGTGGGCATCGACTTCGAGCAGCTGCTGATCCGCGGTTTGATGCAGTACCTGATCTCGGTGCCCAACGGTGACCCGGAGTTCCGCTACGCCACGCACGAGGCTGCCGAAGAGTGCAACCACACGATGATGTTCCAGGAGATGATCAACCGCATCGGCTATCGCGATGTGGTCGGCATGGGCACCATCGATCGCAAGCTCACGATGGTCATCTGGCCCGCGGTGAAGTACTTTCCCAACTTCTTCTTCACGATGGTTCTCGGTGGCGAGGAGCCGATCGATCACTTGCAGAAGGCGTTGCTGCGCAGTGGAACCGACCTGCACCCGATGGTCCACCGAACCATGGAGATCCACGTGGCCGAGGAAGCCAGGCACATCTCGTTCGCGCACGAATATCTGCGCCGCAACGTGCCTTCGGCGAGCCCGGTAGCGAGATCCGTACTGTCGGTGGTCTTTCCGATCACCATGCGGGTGATGCTGTCGATGATCGCGACCCCGCCGAAGCAGTTCGTCGACAAGTTCGCCATCCCCGCCGAGGTGATGCGCGAGGCGTACTGGCGCGACCCCGGTTCCCAGCACATCAAGCGTGACGTGTTCACCGATGTGCGCGCGCTGGCCACCGATATCGGCCTGATGAACCCGGTCGCCAAGCGGGTATGGCGGGTGCTCGGTATCGACGGACCGGTCTCGCGCTACCGCAGCGAGCCCGCGCGCAGGGCCGTATGAAGGCCGAAAGCTGGTCCGCGCCCACTCGAGCCGTGGTCCCGGACAAGGATCCGTTCTTCACCCCTCGGCCGGGCTTCGAAAGCCTGGCCGAGGGCACGATCCTGCGCTCGCGCCCGGTCGAACTCGCGGCCTTCGGCCTGATCGGGCTGAAGGTGCGGGCCTGGCAGTTGCTCTATCGCACAACCGATCTCAACGGCATGCCCGAGGCCACGGTCACCACCGTGGTGGCACCGCTCGGCGGTGTCGCGCCCGGTGCGCCACTGCTGTCGTTCCAGTGCGCGATCGACGCCATCTCACCGCGCGCGTTCCCGTCGTATGCGTTGCAGCGCGGCTCGCGCGCCATCGGCACCTTCGCCCATGTCGAACTCCTGTGTTTCGCCGACGCGCTGACCAGGGGTTGGGCGATCTCCATCCCCGATCACGAAGGCATGCTCGGCGCGTGGGGCGCACCACGCGAGCCGGGCTACCGCGCACTCGACGGCATCCGCGCGGCACTGGCCTTCGAACCCGGCGGGCTCGACCCGTCGGCGCAGGTCGGTCTCTGGGGATATTCGGGTGGCGGGTTGGCGACGGCGTGGGCCGCGGAGATGGCACCGTCGTACGCGCCCGAACTCGACATCGCGGGTGCCGTGCTCGGGTCCCCGGTGGGCGATCTGGTGTCGACCTTCCACCGGCTCAACGGCAGCCTGCACGCGGGCCTGCCGACGCTCGTCGTAGCCGGTCTGCGCCGGGTGTATCCGGCCTTCGAAGAGCTCGTTGCCACCCATTTCAGCGACGAAGGCCGCGCGGTGCTCGACAAGGCCGCCCGGTCGACGACCGCCGCCGCGGTCATGCGCCTGGCCCGCTACAACGTCGACCGGCACAGCGGCACTCCGATCGCCGAGCTGCTGGCCATGGAAGCGATGTTGGGCGTCTTCGCCGACCTCACGCTCGGTGACCGCGCGCCCACCGTCCCGCTGCTGGTCGTGCAGGGCGTGCACGACCAGATCATCGCGGTCGAGGATATCGACGCGCTGGTGCAGCGCTACCGCGACCGCGGCGCGCACGTGACCTATCTGCGAGATCGGGGGAGCGAACACATCAGCCTGCTGCCGCTGTCGACACCGCTGAGCCTGAACTGGCTCGCCGACCGGTTCGCCGGTCTCGCGGTGACACCCTCGCAAACCCGCACAGTGCGCAGCGTGCTCGCGCTGCCGGCGGGGAGTCGCGGACTCGGCGCACTCGTACGCACCGCGTTCC
Organism: Nocardia sp. NPDC058705; assembly: GCF_042749305.1. Lineage (NCBI taxonomy): Bacteria > Bacillati > Actinomycetota > Actinomycetes > Mycobacteriales > Nocardiaceae > Nocardia > Nocardia sp. NPDC058705. The sequence continues at coordinate 158,739 of NZ_JBHYRN010000005.1, forward strand.
GGGTCTTGTTCGGGCGGCCGATCACCGCGTCGGCGACCGGGCACGGCAGTGATCGCAGGGTCGGTGAAGCACGTCACGCGGCGTGAAATCAGAACTTACTCACTGGTAAGATCGGCGATAATGGGTCTGCCGACCGGCAGCAACTGGTGAGGTAAGGGGTTTGCCGATGGGGATCGTTGCCGAGCTGCCGCGCGCAGTGCGCAATGTGTGGTCGGTGTCGTTCGGTCGGGGACTCGAGTCCTATCAGCCCGCGCCGTCGACGACGGTGTACGACGGGGCGCACCGCCACCTGAAGCGCTACGACCGCGCCACGTCGGCGACGGGCAATCCCGTGCTGCTCGTGCCGCCGCTCGCGGTGACAACCGCGTGCTTCGACCTGCGTCCCGGCCAGAGCCTGGTGCGCTTCCTGCTGGAACAGGGCAGGCAGCCCTACGTGATCGACTACGGCGAATTCGGTTATGCCGACCGCGATCTCGGCCTCGAGGACTGGACCGACGACATTCTGCCCGAGGCGATCGCGCGCGTGTCCGAAGAGCACGACGGCCGCGGCGTCGACATCATCGGCTGGTCACTGGGCGGTGTACTCGCCCTGCTGACCGCCGCCTCGCACGCCGACCTGCCGATCGCCTCGATAACCTGCCTGGCCGCACCGATCGACCAGGCCCGCACCGCGTTCCTGATCCCGCTGCGTCTGGTCTCCAAGGTCACCGGCGGCCGGGAGATGGCCCTGGCCACCAAGATCATGGGCGGCATCCCGCAGGAATTCGTGCGGCTGGGGTTCCGGATCCAGGCCATCGACCGCGAGCTCGCCAAGCCGATGTACTTGGCCCGCAACGCCTTCGACACCGAAGCGCTGGCGAAGATGGAGGCCACCGACCGGTTCATGGCCAGCATGCCCGGCTACCCCGGTCGCTCCTACTGGCAGATCTACCGCAGCCTGGTGCTGCGCAACGAACTCGCGAGCGGGTCGATCCGCTTGCGCTCGGACCTGGTGATCGAACTGTCGAAGGTCACCTGCCGGGTGCTGCTGGCGGGCAGCCGCAGCGACGTGGTGGTGCCCGCGGCCTCGGTGCGCCGCGGCCTCGATGTGCTGCCCAACGCCGAGGTGGAGTTCGTCGAGGTCAGCGGCGGACACCTCGGATTGGTGTCCGCCGCCGACACGACCTGGCCCGCGATCGAGGAGTTCCTCAGCCGCTGACCACGGCCGTCCCGTGCTGCGCGCGCAGCTCGTGCTTGATCACCTTGCCGCCCGCATTGCGCGGCAGCGCGTCCACGACGACCAGCGCTTTCGGGTGTTTATAGCGGGCGAGGTGTGCGTCGAGGTGATCGGCGAGATCGGCCAGGCTGATCTCGCCGTCCTCGGCGGCGACGACCGCGACGGGCACCTCGCCCCACCGGTCGTCGGCCCGCCCGATCACCGCCGCTTCCCGGATCAGGGGATGGGCGAACAGTACGTTCTCGACTTCGGCGCAGTAGATGTTCTCGCCGCCGGAGATGATCATGTCCTTCTTGCGGTCCACCACATAGACGAAACCCTCCTCGTCACGGCGCACCAGATCACCGGAGTGGAACCAGCCGCCCGCGAACGCATCGGCGGTGGCGCGCGGGTTGTTCCAGTACTCGCGCATCAAAGTCGGTCCGCGATAGACGATTTCGCCGATCTCACCCGGCGCGACATCGTGCATCTCGTCGTCGACGATGCGGGTGGCGATGGTGGGGATCGGCTTGCCGACCGAGCCGAGCTTGCGGATGGCGTCCTCGCCGTCGAGCACACAGGTGATCGGTGACATCTCCGTCTGCCCGAAGACCGCAACGTTGAGGGCGTTCGGGAAGGTCTCGGCCATCGCGCGCAACACCGTGTCCGAAGCGGGCGCGGCACCCCAGCTGATCACCCGCAATCGCAGTTCACGCTGTGCCACAGTCGGATCGGCGCACACCAGCTGCCACTGGGCGGGCACGAGGAACACCGAGGTGGCGCCTTCGCGTTCCCAGGCATCGAGCACCTCGGTGACGTCGAAAGCTTTGAGCGGATGGATCACCGTCAGCGTGCCGAGCACGAAACAGGCTGCGACACTGCCCAATCCGGCGATGTGGAACAGTGGTGACGCGCAGAAGGCGACATCGTCGGTGCGGTAGTGCATGGCCCGGATGCAGGTGAGGGCCTGGGCGTTCATGTTGAGGTGGGTCAGCACGGCGCCCTTGGGGTTTCCGGTGGTGCCGGAGGTGTACATGATCAGTGCGGCGCTGTCCTCGGCGACATCGCGCGGCTCGTGCGGTGCGCAGTCCTCGGCGAGCAGGTCCTCGTAGCCGAGGATTCCGTCACCGGTCGGGAGCCCGACCACGATGCGGGTGGCGAACGCGTCGGTCAGCGACGACACGGCACCGACCAGCGGCGCGAGCACGACATCGGTGATCACCACCGTCGCACCGCTGTCGCCCACCTGGTACGCGATCTCGGGTGGGGTCAGCCGGAAGTTGACCGGGACGGCGATCGCGCCGAGGGTGTTGATCGCGAAAACGGACTCGATGTACTCGGTGTTGTTGAGCATCAAGATCATCACGCGGTCGCCATCGCCGACCCCGCGCCGGGCGAGCGCGTCGGCGAGACGTTCGACCCGCCAATGCAATTCACCCCAGCTGGTGGTCTTGCCGAGGAAGCGCAATGCCGGGGCATCGGGCCGGGTGGTGGCGTGCATCGCGATCTGGTTCATCCAGTGGTTGCGGCGCGAGCGTAGAGGTTCCGTGGACATCAGGCCTCCTGGGCCGGGTCGGTGATCGGGCGGGCGGCGCCGTCGAAATGGGGTGCGCGGTGGGTCAGCATCGCGGTCATTCCCTCGTAGAAATCGGCGGAGGTGAGCAGTTCGACCTGGCCGGTCTTCTCGCGGGCGAGGGCGTGATCGAGTTGGGCGAGGGTCGCGGCGTTGATCGCCGCCTTGGTCAGTTGCAGTGCGCGCCGTGGGCCCGCCGCGAGCTGAGCGGCGACCGCGTCGACCTGGTCGGTGAGATGTTCGGCGGGCAGCGCGCGGGTGATCAGCCCCGCCGCGGCGGCCTCGGTAGCGGGCAGTCGCGCACCGAGCAACGCCAGTTCGGCCGCCCGCGCGCGACCCATCGAGGCCGCCACGATCGCCGACGAGCCACCGTCGGGCATGAGCCCGATGGAGGTGAACGGCAGCAGCAGATACGCGGTGTCGACGGCGTAGATGAGATCGGCGGCCAACGCGAGGGAAGTGCCGACCCCGGCGGCAGGCCCGTTGACGTGCGCGATCACCGGCACGGGGGAGTCGACGATCGCGCGCACCACATCGTTGGCGCGATCCATCACCACCTCCGGCGACGCCTCGTTGCCACCGGCCGCAGCCGCCGCGGCCAGGTCGGCGCCGGTGCAGAACGACTTGCCCGCCCCGGTCAGCACGATCACCCGGACCTCGGGCCGGGTCTCGGCCCCGATGATGGTGTCGCCCAGTTCGCTCATCGTCTCGAGGTCGATCGCGTTCATCCGCGACTGGCGGTCGATCGTGATCCGCAGAATTCCGTGCGTTTCGCTGATCCGCAGGCTCTCGCTCATCGGGCCACCGCCTCGACGATCGAGCCGGCCAGCCGACCGGCGATCAAGGACTCGGCCTCGCGCACCATCGTCTCGATCAGCTCCGCGCAGGTGGGAATGTCGTGGATCAGGCCCTGGCACTGGCCCACGCTCCAGATCCCCGCGTCAAGGTCGCCCTCCTCGTAGACCTTGCGGCCGCGAGCGCCCGCCACGAGTTCGCGCACATCCTCGAAAGTGCCACCGCCACGCTCGATCTCGACCACCTGCCTGCTGACGGCATTGTCGGCGACCCGGGCGGTATTGCGCAGCGTCCGGAAGATCAGCTTGGTGTCGAGTTCGGTATTGGTGACGATCCGCTCCTTCACCACCTGCGCGATCGGCGACTCGACCGTGCACAGGAACCGGGTGCCCATGTTCACCCCGTCGGCACCCAGCGCCATCGCCGCGACCAGGCCACGCGCGTCCGCGATACCACCGGAGGCGAGCATCGGGATCTCGAGCTCGCGAGCCGCCGCGGGGATCAGCACCAGTCCCGGAGTGTCGTTCTCGCCTGGGTGACCGGCACATTCGAACCCGTCGATGCTCACCGCGTCGACGCCGACCTGCTGGGCCTTGAGCGCGTGTTTGACGCTGGTGCACTTGTGCAGCACCTTGATCCCCGCGTCCTTGAGGAACGGCAGATGTGTGGCTGGATTGGCGCCCGCGATCTCCACGATCGGCGCTCGGGAGTCGATGATCGCCTGGCGGTACTCCGCATACGGCGGCGGCGAAATCGACGGCAGGATAGTGAGATTCACCCCGAACGGCTTGTCGGTGAGGTCCCTGGTCCGGGCGATCTCCTCGCGCAAGGCCTGCGGGGTGGGTTGGGTGAGGCCGGTGATGATGCCGAGCCCACCCGCCTGCGAGACCGCGGCCGCGAGTTCGGCACGGCCGACCCACATCATTCCGCCCTGCACGATCGGGTGCTCGACTCCGAAGGCTTCGGTGAATCGGGTGCGCAGCATCGCGCCCTCCGTCCGGTTTCGACGTTCTCGACGGTTGCCGCGAAAGCTCTGTGCAACCCACGAGAATCATGATTAACTTAGCGAGAATTGGGATTAACTTAACGGCCGCTGAGGTGGACTGTCAACAGTGTGCGCAAGTCCGCGTCGTGTTACTCGAAGGATGGTCGAAGATGACCGAAACGCCCACTACCACACCTGTTTCTGCGACAATGCTGACGACCGTCGACGCCGTTTCCGGCGAGCCGATCGGGAGCTGGCCGATCGACGACGCGGCCGCTGTCGCCACTGCTGTCGGGCGGGCCAGGGCGGCCGCGCCGCTGTGGCGTGAGCTCGGTTTCACCGAGCGGAAACGGGCATTGCGACGGTGGGCCGCGCAGATCGTCAACAATGTCGACGAGTTCTGCGCGCTGATCAGTGCCGAGAACGGCAAGCCCACCGACGACGCCTATCTCGAGGTGATTACCGCCGTCGAACACCTCAACTGGGCGGCCGCGAACGCGCAGAAGGTCTTGAAGCCGAAGTCGGTGTGGCCGGGGTTGATGATGGCCAATGTCGAGGCGGTGATCGAGCAGCGTCCGCACGGCGTGGTCGGGGTGATCGGCCCGTGGAACTACCCGGTGTACACGCCGAACGGGTCCATCGCCTACGCGCTGGCCGCGGGCAACACCGTGGTCTTCAAGCCGAGCGAGCTCACCACCGGGGTCGGCCACTGGTTCGTCGACGCGTTCGCCAAGGCCAATCCCGCACTGCCCCATGACATTCTGAGTGTCGTCACCGGATCCGGCGATACCGGTCGCGCGCTGGTGGAGTCCGGGGTCGACATGATCGCGTTCACCGGCTCGACCGCCACCGGCAAGCGGATCATGGCGGCCGCGGCGCAACGGCTCACGCCCGTGGTCCTGGAATGCGGCGGCAAGGACGCGGCGATCGTGGCCGAGGACGCCGATCTCGCCGCCGCTGCGGACGCGATCGTCTGGTCGGCGATGGCGAACTCCGGCCAGACCTGCGTGGGCACCGAACGCTGCTATGTGGTCGACTCCGTCCTGGAAGAGTTCCTGGCCGAGGTCACGGCGCGGGTTCGCGAACTCGCGCCAGGGCAGTCCTACGGTCCGATGACGTTGCCCAGCCAGGTCGACGTGGTCGCCGAGCACGTCGACGACGCGCTCGCCAAGGGCGCCACTGCCGTATTCGGTGGGTCCGACTCGATCAGGGCGCCGTTCGTCGGCCCGATCGTGCTGCTCGACGTCCCAGAGGACGCGCCGGCGGTGCGCGAGGAAACCTTCGGACCGACGCTGACTGTGCGCGGTGTGCGCGATGTCGAGGAAGCGATCGCGCTGGCGAACGCCTCCCGCTACGGCCTGGCCTCCTCGGTGTACTCGCGCAAACGCGGCATGGAGATCGCCCGCGCGCTGCGGGCAGGCGCCACCTCGGTGAACAGCCCGTCCTCCTACGCCGCCATTCCCGCCCTGCCGTTCGGCGGAGTGGGGGAGTCCGGCATCGGCCGCATCCACGGCGCCGCCGGCCTGCTCGGCTTCACCCGCCCGCATTCGATCGCCCGCCAGCGCTTCGCGATTCCTGGCATGGCACTGCAGTCCTTCGCCCGCACCGAATCGACCATGGCGCTGGTTCGCAAGATCACCGCCCGCCGTTTCGGGCGCGCCGAATAATCACCCACCACAACGAAAGACGAGGAATCACCAGCATGGGCGTCGAATTCAGCCAAGAACACAGGGATTTCGCCGCGGCCGTCGCCGCATTCGCCAAGCGTGAGGCGGGCACCCGCGAACAGCGTGACGCGCTCACCGCCAACGACACCGAACAGCACAATCCGGGCGTCTACGCGAAAATGGCCGAGCTCGGCTGGCTCGGTTTGACCGTGCCGGAGGAATACGGTGGGTCCGCGGCCACCATGGTCGACATGTGCATTCTGCTGGAGGAATCGCTGCGCGGAATGCTGCCGATCGGGGCGATCGGACCGACTCTCATCACCGGCGGCGCCTACGCCAAATTCGGCACCGAAGCGCAAAAGGACTCCGTGCTGCGTGGCATCGTTCGCGGTGCGTCCCAATCGATTTCGATGTCGGAGCCCGAGGCGGGTTCCGATGTGGGAAATCTGTCGACAAAGGCGGTGAAGACCGCTGACGGCTGGTTGATCAACGGCCAGAAGACCTGGTGTTCCAACGCCCATATCTCCGAGAACATCCTGCTCGTCGCCCGCACCTCGAAAGACGGCGGAAAACACGAGGGGCTCACCATGTTCCACGTCCCCGCGGGCACCCCCGGTCTGCAGATCACCCCGATCGAGCTGATGGGCAACCAGAAAGAAACCAACGACCTCTACTTCACCGATTGTCTGCTCCCCGAGGACGCGGTGGTCGGCGAAGAAGGCAACGGCTGGCGCCAACTGATGACCGGCCTCAATTTCGAACGCCTCATCCTCGCCGCCATGAGCCTGGGCGCCGCCGAACGCGCCTTCGAGGACACGCTCGAATTCGTCACGCAGCGTAAGCAATTCGGGCGCCCGGTCGGCACGTTCCAGGCTTTGCGGCACCGCCTGGCCGACCTCGCCACCGAGATCGAATGCACCAAACTACTGGTCTACAGCGTGGCGCGCGAAGCCGACGCCAACCCGAACAGGATCCTCGCCAGGGAAGCCTCGATGGCCAAGCTCAAGGCCACCGAAGTCGGCAAGCGGGTGGCCCTCGAAGGTATGCAGATGATGGGCGGGTACGGCTACGCCCGCGAATTCGACATGGAAAAGCACGTCCGCGGTGCACTGGTCTCCACCATCTTCGGTGGAACCAGTGAAATCCAGCGCGACATCATCGGCCGCACCCTCGGACTCTGACCCGCCGACCTCGTCGCCACCGCCGGGGGGTGGCGACGAGGACCGCTGGTCAGGGCTTCGTGGCGACGACCAGAACGTTCTTGCCGATCAGCTTTCCGGTGATGCGCTGCAGTGCTTTGCTGAGCGGGAACACCGCCCGGTCGTAGAGCTTCAGTGCCCGCGTGTTGATCGTGCCGTCGTCATTTCCGGCGAACTTGTAAGCCAGGGTGGCGAAGAATCCGATCGGATCGCAATAGCTGGACTCCACGACATCGAGACCGGCATTGCGCAGAATCCGGTTGAGCTGGGTGCGGCGATAGCGCCGGTAATGTCCGACTTTGGTGTCCATCGACGTGAACAGCACCTCCAGCGCGGGCACATAAATCACCATGGTGCCGCCGGGGCGCAACAGCGAAGCCAGGTGTTCGGCGGCTTCCTGATCGTTCTTGATGTGTTCGAAAACGTTGAAAGAGTAAATCAGACTGTACATTTCGGATGCCGACGCCGGCGGAGTCTCGCAGTCGACGACGTGATAGCCCTTCGACGCCAGCAACTCCTGCAACTCGCCGTCGGGCTCGAGACAATCGGGCTTGGTGCCCCGCTCGGTCAACATGTCGGCATACGTGCCACGACCGGCGCCGAAGTCCAGAATTCGTTCCTCCGGGGACGTGACGCGTTTATCCACGCAGTCGATCAAGAACCTGTTGTAGTTGACCGCTTCGGTCATCGCCTCCAGGTTGTCGCACCCGGTGTACGCGAATTCGCTGCTGGTCACGCTTGATCCCCTCAATTCTTCGATGGGCGGCAATGGCGCCCCAGCGTAGTCCGGTTACATTGCGGTGCCACGACATCGCCGAAACCAACGCGAATTCAGCGGGGGAGCGGCCGCCCGAGCAGGATGGTCTGAAGCAGGCGGATCACCGTCTCCTGCGGGCAGATCCCGTCGTCACCGAAGGTCCGGCCGAGGTCGACCACCAGGCTGAACGCCGCGTGCACGAGAATTCTGGCCTCGCCGATCGAGAGCTCCGGTCTTGCCTGCGCCACGAGTTTGGCCCATTCGGTGATGATCAACTGCTGCAGGTGGCGCAGGGTCACCTGATCGGCCTGGTCGACGTGGGTGAACTCGGCGTAGTAGACGAAGGTCAGCGCGCGTTCTTCGAACGACCCGGTGACGTAGAAGTCGATCAGTGTCCCCAGCGCCTCGGCGGGGGTATCGGCGGAGGTCACCGCGGGCGTGATCGCCCCGGACACCCGGTCGGCCGCACGCCGGAAGGCCGCGGCCAGCAGATCGCTCTTGCTGCGGTAGTAGCGATACACCGCCGAGGCGGCTGACAGATCCGCCGCGACCGCGATGTCCTCCATGCTGACGTTCGGATAACCGCGCTCGTGGAACAGCTCCACCGCCTTGCGCAGCAGCAGTTCGTGTTTGAACGGCTGCACCAGTTCGGCGGCCCGCCTGGCAGGCGCGGCGCCGCGCTCGCCCGACAGATCGGCATCGATCAGCGCCCAACTGGTCGACTTCAGCAGCGGAGCAAGCAATTTCACCGAAACGGTCGCGTGGTGGTCGCCGATGCTGCTGATCATCGCCAGGATCGACACGGTGCGGATCACGCGGTCATAGCCGTCGAGTTCTGGACGCACTGCACGGATGAGAGCGCGAATGGCGGCGAGCGTCCTGGTGAACTCGTCGGTGAGCCGGTGGAAGTCGGCGGGCTCGAGGTAGCGGCGCTCCCACCGTGCCAGCGCGACGGTGGGGCGGTTGGTGATGGTCAGGTCGATGATCGCGTCGAGGACGTGTTCGAGGCGCTCACGCGGCGTCCAGCCGGCGGCCTCGTCGGGCAGTTCGACCGCGCTCAGCGCCAGCCCGGACAGTCGCAGCAGTTCCTCGCGGAACAGCGCGTACTTGCTCGGGAAATGACGGTAGAGGGCGGTGGAACTGATCTCGAGCCTGCGGGCGATGTCGTCCATGCTCACACCGTGGTAGCCGTGCGCGCCGAAGGCGGCCGCCGACTCCGCCGCGATCTGCGCACGCCGATTCTTCGGCCTGCGCTTGACCACCCGTGGTGGCGCGTCCGGTGTCGACTGTGCCGCGTGCTCGTTCGTCGTCCTGCCCATCTCGACTGTCATGTTATCGCCCAGCTACCGCAGGCCCGCGCATCGGATTCGGTCACTGGGCCTGCGTGGGCGGCGTCGGGGAATTCACCTTCTCCACGAGCCAGCTACCGTTGTCGTTGCGCAGGCTCAGCACCATGGCGAGCTGGCCGGGCTTGGGTTTGTGCCCGGTGCCCAGGCTGGTGATGGTCTGGCGGATCACCACGATCGCCTCGGCCGAGTCCTCGTCGGCGGTGCGGATCGCGCACTGGGTGTCGGTGACCTGCGAGGTGACCTCGCCCTGGGTGAGCACTTCCCGCAATTCGGTGCTGGTCGATTCGAACTGCTTCTTCCAGTCGCCGACCGCGCCGTCGAGCACCGCCTTGAAGTAGGTGTCGAGGTTCTTGCTGTCGTAGTCGGCCAGCACGGGCCCGTAGTGGCAGGCGGCCTCGCGTGCCTGTTCCTGGGCTCGCAGCAGGTTGTTGCTGTGCTGGTTCTGCACGAACATCACCACCGAGGTGGCGAGCGAGGCGCACACGACCGCTGCCACGCCCACCCGTGCGGCGACCGTGGCGGAACGTCCGTGCCACCACGACACGATTGCCTCGTCCTTCGCCGCCGTCGGCTCAGCGTCCACGGCGGATTCGGATTCGACGACCTTCGTCATCTCGACAGCGGTGTCGGCGGTGGTCGCGCCGGAATCGGTGGCCGATTCGTTCGGGGTGTCGGTTTCGTCGTTGCTCATAGTCGAATTCCTCAACGGGGTGCGGGTACAGCGGGTTGGGACAGTTCGTTTCCGGTGACGCCGGGCGGTGGCCCCGCACCGTTGTCGGGCCCCGGCGGCCTCGGTGCGTTGGCCGAACCACGCACCTGCAGCGCCGGATTGGAGGTGACGCAGTAGTTGTAGAGGCGCACCCTGGTGTCGGTGGTCTCGGTAGTGGGCACCACGGGCACGGTCTCGTATTCACACGAAGGCCGTGGCCACGGGTCGATGAGGGTGAAGAAGCCGCCGTCGTGGGCCGGGACGCCGACCGCTTCGGCGAAGCGGCTCAGCGACGGGAACAGTGCCTCCAGTGCTGGTTGCCGGAGTTTGGCGGCTTTGGTGATGGCGACGAAGTTCGTCACCAGGTCGGTGATCGGATCGTGGGTGCGCGCGACGAACCCGCCCAGCGTCGCCAACTGTCCCGGCCCCTGTTCCAGGAGGTGGCGCACCTCGGCGTCGGCGGCGCTGAACTGCCGGAACAGGGCGGTGCCCGACCGGGTGAGTGTGGTGAGGTCCGGTTGCGCGTGCGAGGTGGTTTCGGCGATGACCTGAAGATTGCGCAGCAACTGTTGGGTCTGTGGCAGCAGTTCGGTGAGCCCCGCCATCGCCCTGCTGATCCCGGAGATCATGTTGCGCAACCGATCCGGGCCCCCGGCCAGCGCTTTGTCGAGCTCGTCGACGATGACCGTGAGCCGCTCGGGATTCATCCCCCCGACCAGCCCGCTCATATTGGCCAGCACCGACTGTATGGGCACCGGCACCGAGGTCCGCTCGCGCTCGACCACCGAGCCGTCGCGCAGATAGGGCCCGCCCTCGGAGACGGGCCGGAAGTCCAGGTACTGCTCGCCCGCTGCGGACAACCGGTTCACGGCCACCGTGCCACCGACGGGAATCCTTGTCCCCCCGTCGATCTCGGCCACGGCCGCGACACCGTCACCGGACACCCGAACCGCGCTGACCCGGCCTACTCTCCACCCACGGAAGGTGACATCGCTACCCACCGACAACCCACCCGAGGTCGCCAACTGCACGGTCACCGAATACTGCGAACGGCTCGGATCGATCCGCAGCACCGCACCACCCAGATACAGACAGCCGAGCACGAGCACGACGACCAGCCCGGCATTGGCGACCGCAATCCGCTTGCGCACCAACCAGTTCCACAGTGGTGAATTCATCGCGGACCCTCCTGCGGTGCGGGTTGCGGGACGCTGGTCACACGGCCGAACACCTTCGCGAGGACCTCGGCGAGACTGCCGATGAACGCGGGCACATCGCTGCCTTCGGGCCAGCGGCTGCCCGACGGGTCGGTGAGGGCGCCGATGTCGAGATAGGACACCGTTGCCGCCACCGCCAAGGTCGGGCCCTGCAGCGAGGCCATCAGCGAGGGGTAGAGGGTGTGCAGACCGTCGAGGGTGCCGGTGAGGTCGTCGCCCATGCTGGTGAACCCCGACATCAGGTTCTGCACGCTCTGGAACAGGCTCACGAACTGCGGCCCGTTGCTGGTGCTGAAGTCCCCGAGCGCGTCCATGGTGACCGCCACCTTGCCGATCAGATCCACGATCGACTGGTTGTTCTCCGCGACCAGGCCGATCAGCTGCGGAAAGCTGTCCGCGACGGCACCGAGTTCGGCCTTGCGTCCGGCGAGCTCGCCGGTGAGCACCTGCAATCCGTGCAGGGTGGCGTCGAGATCGCCGGTGCGTGCATTGAGCGCGCCGATCACGTCGGTCATCTCGGTGACCAGGTGGCGCAGTTGCGGCGCGTGCCCGGCGAAGATCGAATCCAGTTCGGAGGTGATCCGCGCGGCCTGGTTGATGCCGCCACCGTTGATCAGCATCGAGATCGACATCATCAGCTGTTCGACCGAAGCGGCCGAGCCGGTGTGTTCGATGCTGATGGTCTCGCCCGCGCGCAGCGGTGCGCCCGCCTCGGCATCGGTGGGCAGGGTCATCGCGACGAAGACATCGCCCAGCGGCGTCGCCTGACGCAGTTCGGCGGTGGTGCCGCGCGGCAACTGGATGTCCTCGCGGATCAGCATTTCGACATCGGCGAGAAACGAGCTGGCCGAAATGTCGGTCACCACACCGATATCGGTGCCGCCGATCTTCACCTGGGCCCGGTCGGGCAGGTTGAGCGCGTCGCGGAAGGTGGCGTGCAGGGTGTAGCCGGGACCGCCGATGCCGGGTTCTGGCATCGGCAACTCCCGCACCGTGAGCGAGCAGGCAGTACTCGCCGACACCACGACCGCAGCACACACCGCCGCTGAAACCCGTGTGCGCACGTTCATTTCGTAATTCCCAGCAGTGCGGCGGTGAGTCCGAAGTCGGGGCCGAAGTCGGCGATCTTTCCGGTGCGGCAGCCGTCGTGGCGCATCTGGACGCGTTCGCAGAACAGCGACAGTGCCTCGCCGTCGAGCGCCGCCTTCTCGAGCAGTCCGTGCAGGCGTAACGCTTGGCGTTCGCGGCTGACAGCGTTGTCGATATTGTCGAAGAACAGCGGTCCGACATCGACGATCTCGGTGAGTCCGCGGGCGTTGGCCCGCATCTGGGCGGCGATGGCGACGAACTTGGTGAGCGCGCCCGCCAGCTGATCCTGGTTCTGCCCGACCACCGAGGCGGTATTGGTGACGAAATCGTCGAGCTGTTTCAGCACGGCCTGCAAACCGGGTGCCTGATCGCCGAGCAGGGTGATCAATTCGGTGATGCGGCCACTGAAATCGCGCACGGTCTGGTCGTTTTCGGCGATGATCTGGGTGATCTCCTCGAGCCGGATGACCGTGTTCGCGATCTGATCCTTGTTGGCCAGGGTCACCTCGAAGGCCCCCGACAGCGCGTCGAGGGTTTCGCGGAGCCGGTCGCCGTTGCCGTCGAGCAGCGGGAACAGCACCCGGCTGGCCATCGGACCCGCCTCGCTGTCGCCTTTGAGCGCGGCGCCGAGCTGGTCGAAGTTCTCCAGGATGCGGTCGAGTTCGACGGGAGTTCTGGTGCGCGCCAAGGGAAGGTGCGCGCCGTCGGCGAGTTCGGGCCCGGACCCGGTGTAGGCGGGCGCGAGTTCGACGTGCCGGTTGGTGATCAGCTGCGGGGAGATCAGCGCGGCCATCGCGTCGGCCGGGATCCGCACGTCACCCTTGATCGACATCACCACCTCGACATAACTGCCGCGCGGCGTCACCGATTCGACGACACCGACCGGGACGCCGAGCACCGCCACCTCGTTGCCCTCGTACAACCCGGCCACGCTGTCGAAATCGGCGCTGATCCGCTTGTTCTCGCCGAAGTACCGCTCGCCCAGATTCGACACGCTGCTCGGTAGCAGCGAGCAGCCCGACATCACCGCGGCGGCCACACACAGCGCGGCCAGTTTCGCTTTGCTTCTCATCAGTTGCACCCCTGTAGGGCCTGCGCGAAGCACAGCCAGTTGTCGGGAAAGAGCCACGGTGCCCACACGTCGCCGTACGGGCCGTTGCCGACCACGTTGTTGAACTGGCGCAGAGTGACCGGGGTGATCTCGTAGAGCCGGTCGAGGTTTTCCTTGTTCTTGGTCAGCCCGTCGGCCATGGTGTCGAGGTTGGTGATCAGCGGCCCGAGTTCACCGTTGTTCTCGATGCCCATGTCCTGCAACAGTTTCGACAGTGCGGCGACATTGTCGAGTAGCTGCGTCAGCAGCGTCTGTCTGGTCTGCACCGCGGCGCCGATCGCCTCGCCCCGGGTGAGCAGCACGAGCACGCTGTTGCGGTTGTCGGAAGCGAGCTGCGACACCTGGTCCATGCTTTTGAGCAGGATGTCGACCTCGTCGCGGCGGGCATTGATCACCTGAGCCAGCGAGCCGATGCTGTCGAGCGCCTGCACGGCCATCGCGGGGGAGTCGCCCATCTGCTTGTCGAGCAGGTCGAGCGCGGTCCGCAGCTTGCTCGGGTCGAGGCGCTCGATCCGTTCGAACGAGGACGTGTACTGCGGGTCCTGGATCACCTTGCTCAAGTTGTATGGCACAGAAGTGTTTTCGATGGTGATCCGGTTGCCGGCAAGGGTGCCGCCCTTGCCCGGCTTCAGGTCGATGTGGAGCTTGCCGAGAATGGTCGACATCTTGATCGCGGCCGTGGCATCAGCGCCAAGGCGCAGGTCGCGGCGCACGGCGAGAGTGACGACGACCCGGTCGTTGACCAACTCGACCGCGCGCACCGCCCCCACCTCGATTCCGGAGATATCGACGGTGGCACCCGCCCGCAACCCGGCAGCCTGCGCGAACTCGACCTGTATTGTCTTGTCGCCCAGTCGAAGCTGCGCGAGCAGACTGGAACCGCCGAGCAGCACCGCCACCGCGAACACCGCGCCGAGACCCAAGCGCAGATTGCGGTTGTTGCGCAGGATGGCGATCATCGGCACACCCCCGACTGCGATTCGCCGCCCACCTGGGAGAAGATCCCCGGCGGCAACACCACGTTCCACAGCGACACATCGAGCCGGCAGATATAGGCATTGCCGTAAGCCCCGTAGCTGGTGAACCGGGCGACACCGTTGAGGAAGTCGGGCAGCTCCACTGCGGCCCGATCGAGCGCGGCACCGTTATAGATCAGCATCATCACGCCCTGGGTGGCGGTGCGCTGCGCCTGGCCCATGCCCGGTTTCACCTGGCCGATGAGCGTGACCAGGGAATCGGTGGCGGTCGCCACCCGGTCCACCGAACTCTTCAACGCTTGTCCTTCCGCGTAGAGCCCGTCCATCAGGCTGCGGGTCTGGGTGATCAGGGTTTCCAGCTCGCCGCTGCGGTTGGCCAGACCCGCCATCACGGAGCTGAGGTTGACCAGCACGTCGCCGAGGATCTCGTCGCGCTGGCCGAAAGTATCGGCAAGCTCTGCCGCCTGGGTGATCAACGCCGACAGCGAGATCTCGTTACCCTGCAGCGCCTGGATGAGCGTTTCCGACAGGGAGTTGATCTGGTCGGGTTGCAGCACGCTGAACAACGGCTCGAAACCCGACAGCAGCGACGACACATCGAAGGACGGCTCGGTGCGGGTGAGCGGAATCTGCGACCCCGGCGGCACCCGCACGCCCGCTGCCTCACCGGCTGCCAGGGCGACGTAGCGCTGGCCGATCAGATTCTGGTAGCGGACAAGGGCTTTCGTCGTGTCGGTGAGGTGCTGGCGGTCCTCGATCTGAAAGTCGACCCGCGCCAGGTAGTCGTCGGTGAAATCGATCTTGTCGACGCGGCCGACGCGCACCCCGGCCATCCGGACGTCATCACCCACGCGCAGTCCTAGCACATCGGTGAACAGCGCCGAGTAACTGTTGGTGGTGCCCGGCACGCTGCGTTGCAGTGTCGACCAGACGGTGTAGGTGAGCACCACCGTGAGGACGACGAAGCAGCTGAACCCGAGCAGTGCTCTGGTCGATTTCATCGCGCTACACCGCACTTTCGGAGACGAGCGGGATATCGCCCAGTATCGGACCGAGCAACAGGCGTTGGATGACGGTGGGGCGTCCACCGACCAAGGCTGCCACCGCAGCGGGACCTCGCACCGAGATCGGTGTGGCCGCACCGGGATTCGACAGTGGCGCGGCGGCCGGTGCGGTGAGACCGGGGATGGCGGGCAGTCCGGGAATCGACGGCAGGCCCGGAATCGCAGGCAGGCCCGGAAGCCCGGGCACGCTGGGAAGCACAGGCGAGCTGGGTAGGCCGGGTATCTGCACGGTCGGCGGCGGACCCGCCGCATCGAGGCGCTGCGGCAGCTGCTGAGCCGGATACTCCTGCGGCGGTGCGACTTCCGGCACCGACGGGCCGCCGCAGCGCGGCCCGGTCATGTCGCCGTAGTGCGGACAATCCGCCGCCGTGTACTGCTGGAACGGCGTGAACGACACGTCCATCTTCCACACCATCTGCTTGCGTGGCCCGAAGTGGAACACCTGCTGTAGCTTGCGCAGCGACGCATTGAGGTTGGCGGCGGTCGTCTGCAGCGCACCCGGATCCTTGGCCAATGCTCCGAACACCGTGTCCAGACCGGCGACGAGTTCCTTGCCCGAATTCGGGTTCGCGGCGAACAGCTTGTTCACCGCCCCGACGGTGGAGTTGCCCTCGGTGAGCAGCGCGACCAGCTGGGTGCGCTGCTCGTTGAGGGTATTCGCGGCAGTCAGCGAATCACTGAGCATGCCGACCAGTTCGGGTGCGGACTGACTCAACGCCATCGACGCACGGCCGAGATCGCCGAGCAGGCCACCGATTTCGGGAATCCGGTGCACCTCGGTCACCCAGGTGTCGAGACGTTCGATGGTGGACCCCGGCACACGCGCCCCGCCGTCGAGTGCGGCCGCCAGGGTCGCCAGCACGCGGCCGAGTTTCTCCGGCTGGATGGTGGTGAGCACATCACGCAGCGTGTTCAGCGTGGACTGCAACTGCACGGTCGCCGCGCTGGTGTCCTCGCGGATGGTGGCGCCTGCGCGCAGAGTGGTGGCCGAGGTTCCGTTGTCCACCAACTGGATCGAGGTGACGCCGAAGATGTTGTCCGGGATCACCCGTGCGGTAACGGTGTCCGGAATCGTCTCGGCCAGACCGGGTTTCAGTTCGAGGGTGGCGTGTTGGAGCCTGCCTTTGGCGACCATGTCGACCGCCGAGACCGCACCGACCAGCATCCCGCGATACTTGACGTCGGCGCGCTGCGGCAGGCCGTCGCCGGTGCTGGTCAGCTCGGCGCCGACCACGACGGTGTCCTCGAACTCGCCGTTGTAGCGCATGCCGAGCAGATACATCGCGACCGCGAGCGTCAGCCCCACGGCCAGGCCTGCGAGGGTGAGCTGGAACGGTTTGGGCCCGCGGCCGCTTGGATCGAGAATCATCGACCTATCCCGAGATCCGGAATCCGGGGTCGATGCCCCAGATCGCAAGGGTGAGAAACAGATTCGTGAACACCATCACGACGATGACCATCTTGATCGCCCGCCCCGCCGCGACCCCGACACCTTCGGGACCGCCGGTGGCGGTGTACCCGTAGTAGCACTGGATGAAGGTGGAGATCAGCACGAAGATCACGACCTTGAGCACCGAGAAGAACACGTCGCCGCCCACCAGGAACTGGAAGAAGTAGTGGTCGTAGGTGCCCGCGGTGGTGCCGCCGAGGAACAGCACCGACAGTTTGGTCGCGATGTAGGCCACTGCGAGGCCGAGCGTGTAGAGCGGGACGATGGTGACCGTGGCCGCGATCATCCGAGTGGTGACCAGGTAGGGCAGCGGGCGGATGGCGATGGATTCGAGGGCGTCGATCTCCTCCGAGATCCGCATCGAGCCGAGTTGGGCGGTGAAGCGGCAGCCGGACTGGATGGCGAACGCCAGGGTGCCCAGGATCGGCGCGATTTCGCGGGTGGTGGCGAAACCGGAGATGGCGCCCGTGAGCGGGCCCATGGTGAGCAGGTTGAGCGCGGTATAGGACTCCACGCCGACGGTGATGCCGCCGAACGCGCACAGCACCACCACCACACCCACGGTGCCGCCGCCGACGATCAGCGACCCGTTGCCCCACCCCACATCGGCGACCAGACGGGCCACCTCCTTGCGATAGTGGCGCAGCGCGAACGGAATCGCGAACAGCGCCTGAAAGAACACGATGGCCTGATGTCCGACGCGCTGATTGGCCCGCACCGGCACCTTGGCCGCCTCGCCGACCATGCGCACCGGGCGCATGACGGGCGGAATGTATTCGGCTGCCATCTCAGACCACCTTCGACGGGAAGAAGGTGTTGTAGAGCTGGGTGACGATGATGTTGGTGGCGAACAGCATCAGCGCCGACGACACCACCGCCGAGTTCACCGAGTTGGCTACTCCGCCCGGCCCGCCTTTGGTGTGTAATCCGATGTCGCAGGCGATGATCGCGGTGAGCACGCCGAAGAGGGCGGCCTTGAACAGTGCGACGATCAGGTCGTCGGCCACCGCGAACGAGGCGAACGAACCGATGAACGAACCCGGAGTGCCGTGCTGGGCATAGACATTGAACAGATACGCCGTCGCGAAGCCGACGAACACGATGAATCCACACAGCAGCATGCTCACCAGCACGGCGGCGGCCAGTCGCGGCGCGACGAGCCGACGCACCGGATCCACGCCCATCACCCGCATCGCGTCGATCTCCTCACGGATGGTGCGCGAACCGAGGTCGGCGCAGATAGCCGACCCGACCGCGCCCGCGATCATCAGCGAGGTGACCAGCGGCGCGCCCTGGCGGATGATGCCGAGCCCGGCCACCGCCCCGATGAAGGTGGTCGCACCGACCTGATTCACCAGCGCGCCGACCTGGATCGACACCACCACCGCGACCGGGATCGCGACGAAAACGGTCGGCAGCGCGGACACGTTCGCCATGAACGCGCACTGCTTGATGAACTCGTGGTACGGAAACCGCCGCTGCACAAGGGAAAGGAACAACTGCCCGATTGCCGCCCTGGCGAGCAGCACCTGCCTGCCCAGCGTCTCGATCGACTGCTGCGGGTGCCGTCGCCACAGCCCGGTGGCGCTGTCGACGATCTTGTCGATTTCCGACGGTTCGACCGCGGGTCCTGTCATGCGCTCAACCCCCGCTCGAGCAGAACGAGCAGTGCGCCTACCGCGGCGACGCCGAGTGTGACAACACACAACACCGCGATCCACATTCCCACGCGGAGAACAGGATTCACCCGCGTGTGCCCGCCGAGGATCTTGACTACGATCACCACGATGTCGATGAACCAGACCACCGCCATCATCAGGTCATCGTCACGTTCGCGAAGGTGAGCACCGGCCAGCACACGATGGATCCGAGGAAGGAAATAACCAGGTCGACGCCGTGTAGACCGCGCAGATGGTCGGTGTGGGTGAGACTCCAGATGACCCCGACGAGACCGTAGGGGATACCGATGATGATGAGCGTGCCGAGGAACTCCGACACCTTCATCTCGTAACTGAGAAACCTGTCCAGCCGTCGCAGCATGGCGATACCGCTGTTCCTTCCGTCGAGAACCGGTCGGTGACGCACGCCGGGAGGCGAGTCGTCGACGGTCCGGCGATGTAGCCGACATTTCGTCGTCGATCCGGCGATGTTGCCGGTTATTCTTCGAAGTGGGCTGATGGCGACGTCGAGATCGACGCTGTGTCACCATGTGTGCGAGTCATAAGTTACTAGAAATTCTCTCCACCGTAGCGAGAATGGTGATTAACTTAGCGGCGGAAGGATGTGATCACTATGACCACCGACACCCTGACCCTCGACCGCGTGCGCCTGCATATCCCCGACACTCACCGATCCCCTCGCAAACGGCCCGCCCAGCTCGCCGATGCCCTGGACTTCTGGATGTTCGCCGGCGCGGCCGCGAACGTGGCGATGCAGTTCGCGCACCAGGGCGTCGCGGCCGGGGTGATGGAGAGCAAGGTGGAATCCGGTGCGCTGATGGTGCACCCGTGGAAGCGCCTGCGCACCACCTCCGCCTACCTCGCCGTCGCCGTGCTCGGCACCGACGAGGACAAACTGGCCATGCGGGAGGCGGTGAACGTCGCGCACCGTCAGGTCCGATCGGGCCCGGAATCGAAGGTGAAATACAACGCCTTCGACCGTGACCTCCAAATGTACGTGGCCGCCGCCATCTACATCGGCTTCGAGGACACCCATCAACTCCTGCACGGCAAGATGACCACCGCCGAACTCGAAACGTTCTACCAGGGCGCCGACACCTTCGGCACCACCCTCCAGGTCCACCCCGACATGTGGCCGAAAACCCGCGCCGAGTTCGACCGATACTGGCTCGGCGCCTGCGAACAGGTCGTCTGCGACGACGAATTCCGTTCCTACATAGACGATCTCCTCCACCTACGAATGATCAACTGGCCCTTACGAATCCTGGCCGGCGGCCTACTACAGTTCCTCACCGCAGGCTTCCTGCCCCCACACTTCCGCGACCAAATGGCCGTCGAATGGACCCCCACCGACCAACGCCGCTTCGAACACCTCTTCCTCTTCGTAGGCTTCGTCAACCGCTTCATCCCCAAATTCATCAGATTCGCAGGCACCCACGCCATGATCCGCGACGTCCGCCGCCGAATCCGAAAACAGAAGCCCCTCATCTGATTCGGGAGCCGGTGGTGCCGAGGGCGGCGGCGGTGAGACAGGCGAGGGCGGCGGTGATCCAGAGGGGGGTGTAGGAGCCGTTGAGGTCGCGGATCAGGCCGCCGGTCAGTGCCATCGCGCCCGCGCCGAGTTGGTGGAAGACGCTGATCCAGCCGAAGGTGAGCGCGCTGTCGGCGCCGAAGTAGTGGCGGCACAGGGTCAGGGTCGGTGGCACGGTCGCGACGTCGAGAATGCCGAACACCACGGCGAAGACGACGAGGTCGGGCGACCATCCGCTGGTGAACAGCACCGGAAGCAGGGCCAGCGACACGCCGCGGCCGAGGAAGAACACCGCGAGCAGTAGTCGCGGCTCGATCCGATCGCTGAGCCACCCTGCGCCCACGGTGCCGAGGATATTGGTGACACCGATGATCGCCAGTAGACCCGACGCGGCGGTGGCGGCCATGCCGTGATCGTGCGCGGCGGGCGTGAAATGGCTCCACATCAGGCCGTTCGTGGTCGCCCCGCACAGTGCGAACATCGAGGCGAGAACCCAGAACCGGGTATCGCGCAGGGCGCGGAGCAGGGCGGCGATCGTGCGGGCGAACGGGTTGACCTGTCGATCCGTGGCGGCCGGATCGGCATCGGGATCCGCGCCGTACCGGATCGTGCCGATCGCGGCCGGGCTCTCGCGCAGGAAAACCAGCACGCCGAACAACGCCACCGTCGCCAGCGCACCGCACGCGAGCACCGGCGCCCGCCAGTCGGCCCGCTCGAGCAGCACCGACAGCAGCGGCAGCATCGCGAACTGTCCGAAAATGCCTGCCGCGGTGAGCAATCCGGTCGCGAGGCCGATCTTGCGGTAGAACCACCGGTTCGCCACCGTCGCGGCGAACACCGTCGTGATCGACCCGGTCCCGACCCCGATGGCGAAGCCGAACCACAGCACGAACCACACCACCGACGGGGTGAACGTCGCGGTCAGCACCGAACTCGCGATCAGCGCGAGCAGCGCCGACGTTGTGACGCGGCGGATCCCGTAGCGGTCCATCATCGCCGCGGCGAACGGCCCGACCACCCCGTAGAGCACCATGTTCACCGCCACCGCGGCACCGATTCCGGTGCGACTCCACCCCTTCGTCGCCACCAGCGGCTCGGTGATCAGACCCGCGATGGTGGCGAAGCTTCCCGCCGCGATCAGCGCGAGAGCGGCGACGGCCACCATCGTCCACGCGGGATGAAAACGGGGTGCCCGTCGGATCGTGCGCTGCTCGATATCGACTTCGGAAATGCTCACCGGAATCCTTCGCGTTGCTCGACGTCCTTACTCTCGTTTCTACCAACGAACGATCAGATTCGACAGTATGCACAATCTTGTCCATATGGACCGATCGGATACCATCGAGCGTATGGCAACTGAAGTTCGGGCGCCGATCGTGCGAGCGATGCGGAGCTGCCCCGTCGAAGTGAGCATCGCCGTGCTCGGCGGCGCCTGGAAGATGACAATCGTCAAGTACCTCCTCGACGAACCTCTGCGCTACGGCGAACTGCGCCGCAAGGTCGGCGAGGTGACCCCGCGGGTCCTCACCCGCCAACTGCGCGAACTGGAACAGGACGGCATCGTCAACCGCCACGCTTTCGCCGAAGTCCCACCGCGCGTGGAGTATTCGCTCACCCCGACCGGCGAAGCCCTACGCGGCTTCGTCACCGAACTGAACCGGTGGGGCGCGGAATACGTCGAGAGTGTGGCCGGTGCCTTGCGATAACGTCCTGAACTGGTATTTATCCGGCGCGTTCGATGGATTTCCCGGCGCTGCCCAGTAGCGTCGGAGCGCATGGATAC
This sequence comes from Nocardia sp. NPDC058705, assembly GCF_042749305.1. Taxonomy (NCBI): domain Bacteria; kingdom Bacillati; phylum Actinomycetota; class Actinomycetes; order Mycobacteriales; family Nocardiaceae; genus Nocardia; species Nocardia sp. NPDC058705. The sequence continues at coordinate 180,869 of NZ_JBHYRN010000005.1, forward strand.
AGTGATATTCGCGGCACTGCTGCTCGCGTTGGTGCTGATCTTTCGTGACAGTTCCCGGCGCGCGGTCCTGACCGCATGGTGGGTCGGCTTCGTATTGTGCGCGGTGCTGTTGAAGGTGCACATCACCAGTGGCCTCGGCCTCGGATTGACGTGGTGAGACGATGAGCGAAACAGCCGCCGTCGCTGTCGTCGAGGAGAAATCGGGTCCGCTCGGGTCGCTGCAGTATTGGCTCGCGGTGATTTTCGTGGTCGGGTGGAGTGCTGTCATCTGTGGCGGTTTCGCCGTCCAATTTCTGAACTGGGAGTATCCCTGCCCGCTGTGCATGCTGCAGCGCATGTTCATGGTGCTGGCCGCGCTGGGTGGCGCGTTCATCGTCCGCAAGGGCATGAACGGGACGATCGTCGCGCGCGATTACGCGGTCGGGTGGGGTCTGGCCATAATCGGTTGTGTCGGTGGCGCTTTCACCGCCTGGCGGCAGACGATGCTGCACATTCTGCCCGGCGATCCCGGCTACGGCGGTGAAGTCCTCGGCCTGCATCTCTACGTCTGGGCCTTGGTCCTCTACGTCGCCGCCATCACCACCCTCGGTGTGGTCCTCAGCCTCTCGTACTCGACCGCCGCGACCAGGATCCCGTCCTCGTTCGCGGTCATCGGCAAATGCGCACTGTTGTTCTGCGGCTTGGTGATTGCCGCGAACCTGGTAGTTGTGTTCGCGCTGGAGGGCTTCCACTGGAAACTTCCCGACGACCCGTCCTGCTACCAACTCTTCTACGATCTGGGCATTCTCGACGACGGTTGCGTGCTGCCCGAGAAGTAGGCGAATTCCGGTTCGAAGTGGAAGTTCCTGCCGCGCATGTACCTTCGGGGCATGGGGAGTTCAGTCGGACCGGTGTTCAGGTTTCGCGGTCCGGTGACGGTAGTGATCGCGATGGTGGTGGCGATTTCGGTCGTGTGCGTGCTGCCGAGGTGGTGGTGCGGCCAGGACGCCGACGGCTGGTATCGAGGTGACCCAGCGTTGCTCAGTGGACTCGCCGAGGAAATGGTGGCCTTCGAAGCCGCCGACGATCATCGACGAGCCACCGGCGGGGGAGACGGGATCGTCGGCATGTGGGGGCTGCTCGCCCATCAGATGACGGCGCAGGGTTTGGCGCAAGTATGTCTGGAACATCCCGAGTGGCGGGAACGGTATGCCCCGATCATCACCCGCGCTGCGGCCAAAAGTCTCTTGCCTCAGATGCGTGCCGAGTTCACCTCAGCGTGGCACGGCCGCGACGGGCTCGCCGATCTCGACAGCGCCGACGGTCACGCCTACCTCTCCTATCCGGCCCTCGCGCTCGGGATGGCGCGATGGATCGATCCGGCCTTCCCCGCAGACCTGGCCGTTCAGCACGATGCGATGGTCACCGCGCTCGAGCGGCGGCTGCTCGCCTCACCGACCGGGCTGCTCGACACCTTTCCCGGCGAGGCGTATCCAACCGATGTGGCGGCGGTCGCTGCGGCAATCGCGGTGCACGGCAGGGTGACGGGAGCCGATCACACGGTGGTCCTCACACATTGGGCGAAACAGGTGCGCGCGGTACAGATCGATCGGGACACCGGACTGGTGATCCAGCGGATGGGCACCGACGGCCGGGCCCACGACGCACCACGCGCTTCGGGAACCGGCCTGGCGGCCTATTTCGCCGGCTTCGCGGACCGGTCGCTCGCCGAGGAACTGGCAGCAGGGCTGTTCGGTCAGGAAAGAACCGTCCTCGGCTTCAGCGCGATCGATGAATACGGCGACGGCTACAGCGGTCCCGGCGACATGGACAGCGGCCCACTGATACTCGGAATATCGGTGTCAGCCACAGGTTTCGCCCTCGCGCCCGCCCGCGCCTTCGGCCACCAGGACAAGTTCACCCGCCTGTTTCGCACAGCCGACCTCTTCGGACTACAGCTACAGAGCGGAACCCGCACACGTTTCGCGACCGGCGGAGTGATCGGCAACGCGCTCATGCTCGCGTTCCTGTCCTCGGGACCGGAGCTGGCCCGATGAAAGTCCCGAGCGCACTGTCGGCCACGTGGCGCCTGTTCCGCATTCCGATTGTCCTGGCCGTGGTGTACCTCGCGTTGCATGCGATCCTGGCGGCGTCGTCGGCCCGACACGGGTATGGGTCACCCGATGGCCTCGGCGCAGGCTTCGTGATCCTCGCTGTTGTCGTGGTGGCGCTGCGCCTGGTGTTGATCATCGTCGTCCCAGCGGTTCTCGCTTACCGCATCGTGACGCTGGTCCTGGCAAAGGTCTCGCCGGTCGACGCGGAATAGGCGGCTATGGTGCCTCCACCGCACGCCGTTGCGCGCTGCCCGCCACATTCGTATTGTGCACCGAGCAGACCCACCAGCTGTCGTCACGTTCCGTGAAAACCCATGTCCCGCAGTTGGTTACCGAGAAATCCGGTGTCCGCAGCGTCTGCTCGACAGTCACGATCGCATGTCCGCCGGCAAGGAACCGCACCGCCAGAACCTCGAAGTGCGCCTCGGCGTCCGGACTCTTCCCCATCGCGGCCAGGTGGTAGGCGTGTAGTTCGTCCCAGTTCAGGAAGATCGAGCCCGCCGGATTGACGAAAACCACGTCGTCGGTGAAGACGCTGTCGAACGCCGCGGCATCCTTCGCCGCGAGCGCGGCCTCGAGACGCCCGAACACCCTCGTGATCGCAGCCAGGGCTGCGTTCTGATCTGTTGCGACGATGGCGGCTGTGGGACGCCCGGCATGTGTATCGACAGTCATCGTTCCAACATACGACTACCGCCCCGATGCTCTGCGGGCGCGAACAACGTAGTTCCGCGCGGAGATTCGAGCACAGCGCCGATTCGATGATCGAGATCAACCGGCTGGGCGGATGGAGCGTGATTGTGTCGGTCCGCGGTCATACCATGACGCCATGTGGGTTAGTGACGGGCAGATGTCGCGGCCGGACACGGTGTATCGGTCGTCGGGTCCGGGGTTCGGCGCAATTCTTATGTGTGCGTTCTTCTCCGTCTGCTGCGCGGAAGCCCTGACCGAGGGGCCGATCGGACTGATCGGGGGAGTGTTGGGGCTCCTCATTTTCGTTCCGATCACCCTGGGCTCCGCCTGGGAGTCCATCCGGCGCAAGCCCCTTTTGGTCATCTCTGATCGGGGTATCTGGCATCGAACGTCCGGTGAGGTCCGTTGGGACGCAATTGATCACGTACGAGTTCGCCGGGATCTTCCAAGTGGCATCGAACTCGACCTCGTTCCACTCGACCGCGATCCGGCCTTCGCGCAGGCGGCCGCCAGGTCGATTCCGCTGTCGGAACTGCAACTATCGACCGAGGCCGTGCTCTACGCGATGCGCAGGCACTGGCCGTCGATGGTGGCGTACGAGGTCGGTGGGTACTCAGAATCCGACGACGACACCGATGACGAGCATTGGTGCGAACTCTGCTGAGGATTCGACCGTTCAACTCGAACGGGCCGATGTGCTCACTGAACCCGAATATCTGGTTCTGCAAGGGGTCGAAACCTCCACAACTGTCTGACCATCGACACCAGATGCGCGCCGATGCCGGCGCCGGCCGCGTTCATCAGCACATCGTCGACTGATGACACCCGTCCGATGTCCAGGACATATTGGGCGATTTCGAGTGTCGCCGACAGCGCGGCACCGAGTATGAGCATCCGCCATACGCCGGTGAAGCGAGGGAATCGCAAGGGCAGCAGGAAACCCAGTGGGACGAACATCGCGGTATTCGCGCCGATCTGCACGATCGTGTCGAACGAGAACTCGCCCATTGTGGCGGCGAGATCGCGCAGCGGAACCACGCTGACGGACCGCGTACCGCCGGTCGGTGTCAGGATCATCCACACCCAGGGCAGCGTCCCCGCGACGATTCCCACTTCGGTCAGGCTGCGCTGCAACGCGATCGGCCGTTCGATTCCCGCGCGGGACCTCCACTCGAGCAACAACAACACGATGAGGGGAATCGCCGTGACCCCGATTCCCCACGCCACCAACACCGGCCCCCAGGCCTCCCATACTCGCCCCACGCAGGAAACTTACGTCGCCGCCATGCGTGCATGTGTCATCGGCTCTGCGACCGATCCGACTCGTCTCCCGCATGGGGCAGGCGCGCGATGCCCAGCGAAAGGTCCACTCCCAGTGGGCTGTCGCCACTGTCGAGCTGCTCGCCACGCACTTCCCGGCTTCGAATCTCCTGCTGCGTGTGCTGACTCGACGGAGCGAACAACGCCTGCAACTCCCCGAAAAGACCCGCAGCACTACCGGACCCGACCTTGCCCCGAGGCGCAATCCACCCCCGCACCTCAGCCAAGACGAACAAGCGGTCGAGGACCACGCCGAACACCACAACGCCGACAACCATCCACACCAACGGCATTTCCGTCCCTCCCGTCCGCTCTCCCGACGGTACCCCCGCAGGACACGAATGCGCCTCTAGAGCTCGCGCCGAACGATCTCGCCGCTTGTCGTTTTGCCAGGTGCCCGGACAACATCCGCAGCCTGCCCACGATCCAGCAGTGACCACCGGGCCGTGCGACTGAGAAGCCGTCAGTACAAGGCCATCGAACTGATCCTTCGCGGCACCGCACGCCGACTGATCGACTCAGCGGAACAGGTCGGCGTTCGCGGCGGCCCATGCGGCGAATGTAGTGGCGTAGCCGGTGAGATCGGCCACGGTGGTGGTAGCGAGCTGCGGGTTGTCCACCCTGGTGGCGAGGCCTTCGACGTACCACGGCGCGAAGTCTCCCATCGTCGGCTCGAGAAGTGCGATGTACTCGTGGGGTGACACCGTCACCAATGACAGGTCGCGGTCGATCGCTTCGGCCAGGTGCTGGAGAAGGCTTGCCCTGGTGAGGGTTTCGGGGCCGGTGAGGTTGTAGGTCATGCCGAGGTGCCCGGTGCCGAGTAGGATCGTCGCAGCGACACGAGCGATATCGTCCATGGCGATGGGGGCGTTCGCGGAATCCGGATACGGTTCGCGCACTTCGCTTGTCGCGCGAATCTGCGCCACCCAGTCGGTGGTGTTCTCCATGAATTCGCCCGTATACAGGTGAGTCCAACCGACACCCGACTTTTCAACCGCCTGCGCGATGGGCTGCCACTGGGTGGTGTCGTCGCCGGACAGATCGACAATGTGCCCGACCCCTGCCCGATGCGCCAAGTCGACTACCGCGGTGACGGTTTCGAGAGACGGTGCGAGATACATCCGGTCGATGCCCTCGAAGGCGGCGGGTAGGGAGGCCGGCCGCTTGAGGTAGCCCTCGACCACCTCGACCTCGGGCGGGAAGGCGGTGCGTTCCGGGTGGTTCGACAGTGCGCGAATGTCGTCGGCCCCCAGACTCACAAGGTGGTCTACGACCATACGGCCGATATTTCCGGTGGCACCTGTCACGAGAATCTTCATAACTCCTACTTCGGTCAGGGAGCCGCCAGTCACAGAAAGTCAGCCCGGTGATCACTGGCCCATTGCGCGAAGCTGCGCGGTGCTCGTCCGGTGATCTGATGGAAGGTGTCGGTGGGTGGAATGCACCCGGGGCCGTTGATCGAGTCGGCCCGCAGTTCGAGCATCCAGTCGGCGTACTCGGCCGGGACCCCGTCGCGGATCCAGTGCTCGAGCGCCTGCTGTGGGGTCAGCTCCTCGAATCGGATGATGTCGTCGATCGCCGTGGCGATGGTCTGGACCTGCTCGGCGTGGGTGATCTTGTCCGGTCCCGTGAGCGTGTAGGCGGCCCCGACGTGTGCGTCGGTCAGCAAGGCCGCGACGGCGACTTCGGCGATATCGGCTTCATGCACCCATGGGTATCCGGATGTGGGGTACGGCTCCCGGACGACGCGCTCGGCGCGGATCGACTCCGCCCAGCCCAGTGCATTGACCGCCAGCAACCCGGGCCGCAGATGGGTCCATTCCGCCCCGGTGGCCTCCACCCACTGCTCGAGTTCTCGATGGGCCTGCCGTTCTACGGCCAGATGCTGTTTGAGGTACTGCCGACCTGGTCCGGCCGGCTCATCGCCGGGCGGGAAACCGGCCGCTACCGCGGAATGCACCACGAACCGGCGCACGCCCGCCCGGACCGCGTGATCGACGAAGCGGCCGCCGGAGGCTGAATCGATGAAGCGGGCGCCCGACGTCGCGGCGACGTCGACGTGCGGGAACAGATAGACGCGCTCGACGCCCTCCAGAACGCCGGGCCAGGTATCGGGTTGCTCGAAGTCCCCATATCTCACATCAACCGCGGCGGGAAGGTGCGCGGTCTGCGGGGCGCGGGTCATCGCCCGCACCGCCTGCCCGGCATCGACCAGCTGGTGAACGAGGCAACGTCCGGTATTTCCGGTCGCGCCGGTAACGAGGATGGTCACAGTACTCCTTATCGAATCCGCTGATCAGCGAAAATCGGCCGCGTGATCGCGTGCCCATTCGGCCACGGTCGAGCACGTGTCGACCCGCTGTTCCGGTGACACCTGCAACCAGAGTCCTCAGGTAATCCTCCGACTCGAATCGCTACTCGATCGAAAGTAGTGCGGGTCGGAGCGCCTGCGCACATAGCTGTCAGTCTTCCCACACACTCTTGTGCGCGGCAATTTTGGTCTATCTCCGGGCGCTCTGGTTTGGCCGCGCGTGTCGATCTGCGCGATCGGCGCACAGTTCCCCATGTCGAAGATCAACATCGTTGACAGCTGGGGGATTACGGCGTTGACTTGGTTCACACAGCGAGGAAACTGCCATGAGTACGAGTAAGAAGATCGCGAATTCTGTCGAGGCCACCAAGGGGCGGGTGAAGAAGGTGATCGGGCGGGCTACGGGGAATCGGCGGCTCGAGGCTGAAGGTCGGGTCGAGCAGGTCAAGGGCAATTTGAAACAGTCCGGTGCCAAGATCAAGGACGCCTTCAAGAACTAGTTTCGTCGAACGAGACCTCGCAGTAGATCCTGCGCCGACCGTCGTGGACCGACCTCGACGGATCAACCACACGCAGGGTGATCAACATGCCGAAATCCTCATCGTCGTACGACAACTCGTCCACTGCCGTAGCCAGGGTGGCCCAGAACAGTATCTTCGAACGATTCGCCCGCGCGGGCTTGGTGATGAGCGGCATCGTGCACCTGCTCATCGGCTACATCGCCATCCGGCTAGCACTCGGCGGCGGATCGGGCACCGCCGACCAATCAGGGGCCATGACCGAACTCGCCGCCAAGCCGGGTGGAGTCTTCGCACTCTGGGTCGGTGTCGTCGCGTTCGGGCTGATGGCGTTGTGGCGGCTGGCCGAAGCGGCGCTCGGCAGTTCGTCCAGAGCTGACTCCGACAGCAAGAAATCCGAGGCCGTCAATCGTGTGAAGGCGTTCTCCTTGGCGGTGGTCTATCTCGCGTTCGCCGTCTCCGCCTTCGGATTCGCCCGGGGCGCAGGCACATCCAGTAGCGCACAGAGCACCGGGATCACCGCTGAGATGATGCAATCCTCCGTGGGCACGGTCGCTCTCGTCGCCGCCGGACTGATCATCATCGCGATCGGCGGCTACCACGTCTACAAGGGAGCGACCCAGAGTTTCCTCACCGACCTGCAAGGCGGCACGAGCACCCTGGTTCGCAGGTTGGGCACGGTGGGGTACGTCGCGAAGGGTCTGGCCGTAGCGGCCATCGGATTGCTGGTGATACTCGCGGTCGGCCGCTCGGACCCCGGCGAAGCCACCGGACTCGACGGCGCGTTCAAAACCCTTGGCGCACAACCTTTCGGCGCGACATTGTTGATCGCGGCGGGCGCGGGCATCATCGCTTACGGCCTCTACAGTTTCGCCATGGCGCGATACACCAAGATGTAGTCGACCTCGTGCATCACGGTCTTCGGCACATCGCCGCGGGACTGACGTGGACGCTGGCATTCACCTACCTGCTCGCCGAACTCGTCACCGCCACCGCCTGGAAAACGCCCTACAGCTTCCGCCACGACACGATCAGTGATCTCGGCATCACCACCTGCACTCAGAATGCCTGCTCGCCACTGCATTTGGTGATGAACGCGACCTTCGTCGCGCTCGGCGCACTCACCGTCGTCGGTGCGGTCGGACTGATCGACTACCTGCCCCGCGGCCCGCGCCAATGGTCGATAGTCACCCTTGCGATCGTCATCGGACTGAGTACGGCGGCCACCGGGCTGTTCCCGTCCGACGACGGCATCGTCGTGCACTTCCTCGCGGTGCTGCCCGCGTTCGTCTCCCGGCACATCGTGCTGATCCTGCTGGCGATCTGGCTCTGGAAACACCGCCGCCTCGCCGCGATCTGGTCAGGCTTGTGCGCCACCGCAGGCCTCACCGGCACCGTCTTGATGACGATCGGCCTGCAGATCGGCATCACCGAACGCCTCGTCTTCTACCCCCTCCCGATCTGGATGGCCGTCACCGGCACAGTCATCGCATTCACCGCCGTCCGCAGCGCGATACTGCGGCGGCCGACAAGGCTGCCGAACAAGGTGCTCCGCACGTAACCCCGCGAGCTGCCTGCTTACCGTCCTGTGACGAAAAGGATCGTGAGCAGGGGGAAAACCACCAGTGGTGTTGCGAAGACGAGGTTGGCGGGGGCGGAGTGGTAGAGGGCGTCGATCGGGATCCACGCCAAGACTGCCGCGAACGACTGACCGAGGACCACCAGCCACGCTCCCACCAACAGCGGGCCGCGCCCAGACTCCTGTCACCCGTGCAACCGCCGATTCGTTCCCAACCATCAGTTCCCCTCGTTCCCCGTTTCTCCTTCGCGCGCAACAGTATCGGCTCGATGTGGCGAGAACTCCTCGATTTCGACACGACCGCAATCCGGTCGGCCCCTGGTTCGCCGCTCAGCGATATGCCTTCTCCCACAGTCGGGCCCAGTCCCAGGTCGGTGCGGCGGGCTTGACGCCCGGCCTTGTCCTGGGGACCCGTACTCGTAGGGCGCCCGGTGCGATCGTGCACCGGACCGGGGTGCGTAGCAGGACGGACTCGCCGTCTACGCCGACCGGAATCTCCGGGGTGTCCGCGTCGACGATCAATTCGACCGCTGTCGCTTGCGAGAGGCCGCGCAGGCGGGTGCGGCGTAGGAGGTTGACCGCTTCCCGAGTGCTGGTCACCGACAGCGTCACCGCGCCGAGGACACCCCGATCGAGACGCGTGCGTCGGCTCAGGCCCGCCAGATCGCCGCTGCCGTACGGGTTGTTGCTCACCAGAATCGCCTGCGGACCGGCCACTGCGGTCGCGCCGATCCGGGCGACCAACTTCGGGCCGCGGTGTCCGGTGAGCAGGTCGGGCAGCAAGGCAAGCACTGTCGCGGTTTTGTCGTCGCGGTAGGCCGGGCTCCGCACGATCTCCGCGTAGACCCCGAACGAGGCGTTGTTGACGAAGGGACGGCCGTTGATCGTGCCGAGGTCGGTGCGCAACTCCACGCCGTCGTCGAGTGCGTCGAGTGAGCGGGTGGGATCGGCGCGATCCAGGCCGAGGTCCATGGCGAAGTGATTGCGGGTCCCGGCGCTGATCACCAGAAAGGGTACATCGTGTTCGACCGCGACCGCCGCGACGAGCGCCTGTGTCCCGTCTCCGCCCGCGACTCCGAGCAGATCGGCACCGTCGGCGACCGCTCGTCGGGCCAATGCGGTGACGTCGACGAGATCGGGCCCGTCGAGCAATGCGACCTCGGCGCCCAATTCCTCAGCCTTGCGCACCAGATCGAACTTCGCGACCTTGCCGCCACCCGAACGTGGATTCATGATCAGGAACGGTCGCTGCGGAGGCGGAACCGAATACTCCGGGACGGCCGCGTCGGCACCGCTCTCGCGCAGGGCAGCGTGGGCACAGCCGACAGCGCACAGCGACAACGCACCCGCGACCAACACGACCCACAACAAATTCGCCCGGATGAACAAGGCCACCACGATGATCGGCGCCAGCACCGCGACCGCCAGCGCGACCCACCGCAACACCCCGATCCGGGTGAGGAACCAATAGAGCGCCGCCACCGTGACAACGGCACCCGCCGCACCGGCGACGAACAAACTCACCACGCCCATCACGCCCGCGCTGACCACCGGCACCAGCACCGCGGCGACCACACAGGCGATGGCGGCGCGGGCCCACCACCGTTGACCGCGCTCGCTGGTGCTCACCCCGCTCACCCGCCTGCCGGTCTACTTCTTCGGAGCCGCTTTACGGGGTCGCGCACGACGAACGGGCTTAGCCGGGGCTTCCGCTGGTTCGTCACGCCAGCTGATCTCGATCTCGATTTCGGTCTTGTCACCGTCGATCTCGATTTCGATCTCCCACTGGAGTTGGTCGGCGACAGCGATTTCGATCGAGTCGCCGCCTGTCCCCAGCTCGACTTCGGAGCCATCGGCGAGGGCCTGCCCGATCGCGATGAGCCGCTCGGCGACCTCTCGACGGGAAAGCTCGGACTTCCGCTTGATCTCGATTTTCGGCACGACAACTCCTGTCTCAGTGGGACGTGCGGTGGTTTTCGGGCGAATCGGCCTGCAGGGCGATCCGCCGTGTCGAGGGCGGCGTGACCGCCATCTTCTCCGGTGCGTCGTCGGGCAGCGTCGACGCCCATCGGCCGTATCGGGCAGCGAGGGGAGCGGCGCCGAAACCGTGCGCCACGATCGACAACAGCACCGTCACCGAGGCGACGTCGACGAGGTGATCGGTGACGGCGGTGTTTCCCAGCTCCTCGAGTGCGATGAGCGCGAAGATCACGGTGGCCAGCCCGCGCGGGCCGAACCACCCGACGAACAACACCGTCGGCGGTCCCCAGCCGTAGCCGGCCATCGCGATGGCGACCGGAACGATCCGGACCAGCGTCAAGGCGCCGACCGCGATCACGTACGTGCGGACGGTCGCGTCGGCGAGCGCGGGCCCGACCAGTGCGGCACCGAAAGCGATCCACACCACGTACGACGCGAGAAGCCCTGTGGTCTCGGTGAATTCGGTTCGCGCGCGCAGTTCGGCGTTCGCGAGGTAACCGAACATGATGCCGCCGAGGAAGGCCGCGACGAATCCGTTGCCGTCGATGGCGACCGCCGCGAAGTAGCACAGCAGCGCCAGCGCGAAAACCGCCACCTGCTCGGAGAGCGGGGAGGTCCACCCGTGACCGCGACACCACCGCAACACCGCACCGCCCGCACCGCCGACGGCAACCGCCACCCCGACAGCGATCGACAGCGACCGCAGCGCGTCGATCAACCAGTTCTGATTGCCCAGCTGTCCCGTTTCGGAGGCGACAACAACGATGAGCACGGTCACCACCGGGGTGGCCAGGCCGTCGTTGAGGCCGCTTTCCACATTCAGCAGCCGACGGACCCGGGACGGCACCCTGGTGTCGGTGACGACGGCGGCGCCGAGCGCGGCGTCGGTCGGTGCGAGCATTGCCGCGATCAACGCGGCCGCCGCCCAGCCGTGCTCGGGGAACATCCAGTAGGCGAGTAGCGTCCCCGCGACAATGCTGAGCGGCAGGCCGATCAGCAGCAGGCGCAGCGCCGGTCCGCGATCTCGGCCCACCTCTCGCAACTGCAGGTGAGAGGCGTCGGAGAAGAGCAGCAGGGCCAGGGTGACCTCCGCGACGGTGAGCAGCCAGCCGACGTCCGCGTCCACCTGGACGATGCCGGTGTTCCCGGCGACGACACCGACCACCACGAACACCATCGGCGCGGTGATGTTCGCCCGGCCCAACCGACGTGCAGCGAGGGAATAGACGAGCACCGCGCCCAGCAGCAACAGCGTGATCGCCGTGTGATCGTCCATCGCTCCTCGTCTCGGTGGCACCATCGCCATACGCCCACCCTGTGTGCACGGTAGGCGCCGGAGACCGGACAGTCCTCACCCGTTTCGGGTGACCATCGTGGTGCGTCAGCTGGGCACCTTCGACGCAGTCGACACAGGAGCGTCCGGGCTCGTGCGGGGGTGGGGCACGGTGAAGGTGGCTAGGACCGAGGCGATGGCGACGGCGGAACATGACTGTGCATCAAGGCAATTCGATGCTGGCAAATTGTCGAATCAGCGAGCTCGCGGGTGGCGTGGGTCAGGCGGCGGAGGTCACCCGGTACGCGTCGTAGACGCCTTCGACGTTGCGCACCACATTGAGCAGGTGGCCCAGGTGTTTGGGGTCGCCCATCTCGAAGGTGAACTTGCTGATCGCGACGTGGTCGCCGTGGGTGGCGGCCGAGGCGGACAGGATGTTGACCTTCTCGTCGGTCAGTGCTTTGACAACTCCCAGGAGCAGGCGCGCGTGGTTGAGCGCCTCGATCTGAATGGCAACCAGGAACACCGACGAGGATGACGGCGCCCATTCGACGGTGACGATCCGTTCTGGCTGTACCTCCTGTAGCGCACCGGCATTCGTGCAATCGGTTCGGTGCACGCTCACCGCGCTACCGCGGGTCTTGAAGCCCAAGATTCCGTCGCCCGGTACCGGCGTGCAGCACTTGGCGAGCGCCGTGTGCCTCGTCGGGGAGCCGGGGACGAACACGCCCGAGTCGCCGGTGACACGCGGCCGGTTGGGAGTGGTCGACGGCGTTGAACGCTCGGCCAGCTCGTTCTCGATATCGTCGATTCCGCCAAGTTGGGCAATGAGCCGCTGCACTACATGACGTGCCGACACCTGATGCTCGCCGACAGCGGTGTAGAGCGAAGAGATATCGGTGAAGTGCAGTTCGTGCGCGACCGCGGCCATCGCTTCGCTGCTCATCAGACGTTGCAGTGGCAGCCCGATGAGGCGGATCTCCTTGGAGATCGCACGCTTGCCGCCTTCTAGAGCCTCGTCGCGACGCTCATTGGCGAACCACTGGCGAATTCTGGCCTTGGCGCGCGGGGAGACCACGAACTTCTGCCAGTCGGGACTGGGTCCGGCGTTCTGCGCTTTGGAGGTGAACACCTCGATGACTTCGCCGTTTTCCAGCTGTCGTTCTAGCGGCACCAGGCGCCCGTTCACCCGCGCGCCGACGCACTTGTGCCCGACCTCGGTGTGCACCGCATATGCGAAGTCGACTGGAGTGGACTTCTGCGGCAACGTGATCACGTCGCCCTTCGGGCTGAAGACGAAGATCTCGGGGACGCTCAGGTCGAAGCGCAGCAACTCCAGGAACTCCGCCGGGTCGGCGGCTTCTCGCTGCCAGTCAAGTAGCTGACGCATCCACGCCATGTCGTCGACCTCGGTGAAATCGCCGGAGCGCTTGCCCCTGGTCTCCTTGTACCGCCAGTGCGCGGCGATACCGAACTCGACCGCGTGATGCATGTCCTTGGTGCGGATCTGCACATCGAGAGACCTCCCGTCGGGGCCGACAACAGTGGTGTGTAGCGACTGGTACACCCCGTACCGTGGCTGGGCGATGTAGTCCTTGAACCTGCCCGCCATCGGCTGCCACAGCGAGTGCACGACGCCGATCGCGGTGTAGCAATCGCGCACGTCGTCGCACAGTATGCGTACGCCGACCAGATCATGGATGTCGTCGAAGTCGCGACCCTTCACGATCATCTTCTGGTACACCGACCAGTAATGGTCCGGGCGCCCCTCGACCACCGCAGTGATCCGCGCCGCGGCCAACGTGCGGTCGACAGCCGTGCGCACTTTTGTCAGGTAGGTGTCACGCGCGGATACGCGGTCGGCGACGAGGCGCGCGATCTCGTCATACTTCTTAGGGTGCAGGATCGCGAAGGCGAGGTCCTCGAGTTCCCATTTGACCTTGGCCATCCCGAGGCGATGTGCCAGTGGTGCGATCACTTCCAGGGTTTCCTTGGCCTTCTTGGCCTGCTTCTCCGGCGGCAGGAAACGCATGGTGCGCATGTTGTGCAACCGGTCGGCGACCTTGATCACCAGCACCCGCGGGTCGCGCGCCATCGCGATGATCATCTTGCGGATGGTCTCGGCTTCGGCGGCCGCGCCCAGGTTGACCTTGTCGAGCTTGGTGACACCGTCGACGAGGTGAGCGACCTCCTGCCCGAACTCTTCCTTGAGCTGTTCCAGGGAGTAGCCGGTTCCTTCGATGGTGTCGTGCAGTAGCGCGGCGACCAGGGTAATCGTGTCCATGCCGAGTTCGGCGAGGATGTTGGCGACGGCGAGGGGGTGGGTGATGTAGGGGTCGCCGGACTTGCGGAACTGCTTGGCGTGGCGTTCGTCGGCGACGTCGAAGGCACGCTGAAGCAAGCCGAGGTTGGCTTTCGGGTACAGCTTGCGATGGACGGTGGCCAGGGGTTCGAGGACCGGCTCGACCGCCGTGATGCCGCGCGGGCCTGGCATCCGGCGGATCAAGCGAGCGCGCACACGCCCGAAGACCGAGGTGGTCGACCCCGCCGAGGCATCGCCAGGTTCCCGCATCGGTGCACGCTGATGCGGATCGGCGACTTGCCCGTATCCCTCGGTGAGTCGGCGCAGGGCATCGATAGCGTCGACGGCGTCGGCCTCGCCTCGGCGATAGCCGATGACGCGGTAGAGCGACAGGGCCCGCATGTAGAGCTCAGCGGCCGCGCCGTATTCCTCTGTGGTCTCACGTACCTGGCCGAGGTTCTTGACGGCGTCGGCTTCGCCGAGCCGGAAGCCGAGGCCGCGGTAGATTATTAGGGCTTTCTGGTGCAGGTCGTCGGCCTGCCCATAATCCTTTGTCAGTCGGCGTAGGTCGCCGAGAGCGTTGAGGGCGTTGGCTTCGCCGTGGCGGTGGCCGAGGGCACGGTACAGAGTCAGCGCGTGCACGTACAGTCTGGCGGCTTGTTCGTAGTCACCGGTGATTTGTCGGATGTGGCCAAGGGCGTCGGAGGCGTCGGCTTCGCCCAGGGAGTGTTCGAGGTGGAGGTAGATGTTGAGTGCTTGCTGGTGGAGGTCGCCAGCTTGTTCGTAGTCACCGGTGATTTGTCGGATGTGGCCAAGGGCGTCGAGGGCGTCGGCTTCGCCCAGGGAGTGTTCGAGGTGGAGGTAGATGGTGAGTGCTTGCTGGTGGAGGTCGCCAGCTTGTTCGTAATCTCCCGTGGTCTCGCACAGGTGGCCGAGGGCGTCGAGGGCATCAGCTTCGCCGAGACGGTCGCCTAGCGTGCGGTAGATGCCGAGCGCCTGTTTGAACAGGTCACCAGCGCTCTCGTAGCTATCGGCCAGCCGGCGCATACGACCGAGATTCTTGAGGGCCGCTGCCTCGCCCGCACAGTGGGAGATTGCGCGGTACATGGTGAGTGCCTGTTCGTGCAGGTCGGTAGCTTGCTTGTAGTCTCCGCTGAGTTGTCTGATGCGGCCAAGGGCGTCAAGGGCATCAGCTTCCCCGAGACGGTCACCGAGCTGGCGTGCGGTAGTAAGCGAACGCTGGTGCAGTGTCGCGGCCAACGGCCACTGCCCATCGAATTCGAGCGATCTCGCCACCGGTGTGGTTAATACGACCATTCGGGCGCGGTCGCGACCGGCGGTGTGGTCCAGACAGGCCAGCAGGTTGTCCCGCTCGATGCGTAACCAGGTAAGTGCACGCAGTTGATCGTCGAATTTCGGCACAACAGCATCGCGTGCTCCGGCGGATGCCCGGGTGTCGTCGGCGCCGGTATGGATCGACGATGTCGGCCATCGGTCCGCGTGAGCGGCGGTGTACTGGTAGTAGTCCAACAGTCGGTGCACGGCGCTGGCAGTGTCAGCTTCCGAGTCCGAGTCGGTAGTAAGTCGATTTGCGTAGGAGCGCAGCAGATCGTGCAGCAGGTATCTGCCTCGGCTCGTCTCGTTGAGAAGATGATTTTGGTAGAGAGCGCGCAGCTCCCGCCCGGCGGTCGCGACATCCACCTCGACCAGTGCTGCCGCCGCGTACGCGTCCACCTCGCGCCCAGGGTGGAGGCCCAGCCGCCGAAAGATCTTCTGGCGCTGCGGTGGCAGAGCGCGGTAGGACAGGTCGAACGCGGC
Organism: Nocardia sp. NPDC058705; assembly: GCF_042749305.1. NCBI lineage: Bacteria > Bacillati > Actinomycetota > Actinomycetes > Mycobacteriales > Nocardiaceae > Nocardia > Nocardia sp. NPDC058705. The sequence goes on from NZ_JBHYRN010000005.1 coordinate 196,756, forward strand.
GCTGACCGCGGGGGCGTCGTCATCTAGCGCGGCCAGTCGATTGGCCGCCGCTCCGACCTCAGCGGCGTAGTCGCCGATGTCGGCCGCGGTCCATGTCTTGTGGTGCGCGAGCTGCCCTGCGACCAGCACAATCGCCAGCGGAAGGCATCCGCAGACATCGGCAATGCGAGCTGCCGCGTGCCGTTCGGCTTGGCCTGTGGAGTCGCGGCCGGTCACGGTGAAGACCAGATTCACCGCTGCGGAACGTTCGAGAACTTCCAGCGGCAGGGGGTTGGTGTCGGGCAGCATTAGCCGGTGCCTACTAGTAACCAGGGTCAGGCATCCAGAACCGCTCGGCAGTAATGGCTCGATCTGTTCGCGGTCGGCTGCGTCGTCGAGCACCAACAGCATCTTCCTGCCCGCGAGCAAGTTGCGCCACTGATCGCGACGCTCTGCCACGGTGCTGGGAAGGTTGCGTGGGTCGAAACCGATCGCGATCAGGAGGTCGGCCAGGACGTCGGCCGGATCCGACGTGGCTTGTCCAGGAGTGTGGGCGTGCAACTGGACGAAGTATTGCCCATCGGGGAACTGCGGTGCGAGTTGGTGGGCAGCGTGGACGGCGAGGGTGGTTTTGCCGATGCCAGCCATACCGTTGATCGCGTGAACCGCCACCGCTCGACTCCCGGACGCGGCGTCCAGGATCTGTCGTAATTCCCGGTCACGGCCCAGGAGATCACGCGGACGGGCGGGAAGGCTCGAGGTGACTGGTTCCCTCGGCGGCGGTGCTTGCGACGGGACCATCTGGATGGGTAAGTCGTCGCCGACACGCGCAGGTGCCGGGGCGATTGTGACGTTATGAGCGAATATCCGGTCGAGATTGATCCCCGATGGCAACTGGTTTGGCGACGCGGTCGGAGTGGGGGCTACCGGCGCGCCGAGGAAGGGTCCTGCGGGTCGGACTTTCCCGCCTTCACCGAGCCGATCTCGATATCGCCGTCGAAGGTGCCGCCTACGACCCGTACGCCAGTCCCGGTCGACTCGACGTGCTGAATTCGCAACGCCGCCGCGGTTACTCGCTCCAAATCCACACCCACTGCAGCGCCGGCCCCCGTCTCGTGGGCACGCACGGCCGCGAGTAGCGCTTGTGCTGCCGCGAGCAACTCGTGATCACTGTCAGCATCAGCGCGCTGGAGATCCTCGGCCAGGACCGAACGGCGAGCGGCCGAAGCGGGTTGCTGCTCCACTGATTCCACACCCGCCGACCCGACCCGATCCGACACAAGAGCCTTCAACTTCTCATACGCATCGGTCACCGCCTGCTTGGCGGTATCGCTCAACCCCGCGACCGCACCCACCGCTATCGCCTCGGCCACGATCGCGGGCACTGACTCCAACACGAGATCCCTCCCAGCTCCCCACACCGTGCTACCGGGCGCGGTCATCGATGTTCTGACCGCCGGATTCTACGCCCCCACCTTGAGCAGTCGAGCCGTATCCGCACCCGACAAAACCAGCGTTGAAGCTTGAAAAATACGGTGGGCCAACTGTATCCAGGCCGAGCACGTAGAGACAGGCGACGCCCAATGTAGCGCGTAGTTCACACCGAGGTGTTCGATGGTCGCCGCCGAGTCACGGCGCCCGATCAATCGCCGCCGTCGAAGTGGTCGATGCGGCCGTGTCGGCGGTCGTGTGGGGGCGCGGGACGGTGAAGGTGGCCAGGACCGAGGCGATGGCGACGGCGAAGCAGGCTGCCGTGTACCAGAGGTTTCCGGTGGGGTCGCCGTTGGTGGTCTCGCCGTCGACCGCGGCGAAGAAGTCGGGTATGGAAGCGATCCAGAGGGCGGCGAAGACAATGAGGTAGAGGGTGCTGAATCGTTGGACGAAGGGGTCGGTGTACTGCGGGAGTGTCGGAGTGCCCCGGCGCAATCGGGTCCACTGGCGAACCATCACGAAGGTGGCGACTACCGCTAGGACAGCCAGCTCCAGTGCGTAGACGATGCCGCGCACGGTGGTGCTGCTCATGCCGATGACGGTGGCCGGGAGGGGAAGCAGAAAGGTGCCGACGGAGGCCAGGAGGCCGATAACGAGTGTCCGCCAGGTCAATTCGAGGCCGGATAAGGACTTGCCCTCGTCGACGTGGCGACCGACGAAGTACTGCACGCAGAAGGCCAGCGACATCGGCCACAGTGCCGCGAACACGACCACGCTGCCCATCGGGACCGAATCGAACATCGGCTGATTGATGGGATTGTCGAGAGACCATTCCCACCAACGCAATTGGGGTCCGAGATGGTCGAAGATCTCGTAGAAGGCGTGGTGGACGAAGCCGACACAGGTGGCGCCGAGCAGCACGCCGTAGCGGCGGAAGATGCCGAGCATCCGGACGATGCCGAACGCCATCGTCGCCATCAGCGGGTAGATCGCGACGATGTAGAGGGGTAGGCGGCCCCAGAGGAAGTCGACCGTGAAGACATTGTGGGCGAACATCGTGTCGACGTGGGCCTCGATGCCGAACGCGGCCGGGAAGTACAGCGGCGGTTCGATGACGAACAGGTAGGCGGTGGCGCCGAACCACAGGACCAGGTTGGTGGGGTCGCCGTGGCGGTGCAGGCGCACGATCGCGTACCAGAGGGCGAGGACCGCGCCGACGACGATGGTGAGTTCGAGAACCGGCAGGGTCCAGTTCTCCAGGGCGAACGGGCTGCGGAACTCGACGAGTCCGCCCATCTCCGCGCAGGAGAAGCCGAGTTCGTGCGCCAGTTCGGCGAAGGTGGGGGAGCAGTGGTCGGGCATCGGGATCACCTTCTACGAGCTGACGGAATCAGCGGTGTACCAACGGGTTACGTCACAACCCTCGTCGTAGCGACGGAACCATTCGTCGGCCAGCGCGGGCAGCTTCTCGTGCGCCGGATTGTGCCCGGGCGTCTGACTGCGGATGATGCCGCCGAGGGCGACGAGTTGTTCACCCAGTCCGAGATCGTCGAACGCGCGCGGCATCGTCCCGTTGTCGGCGGGCTGGAGGAACGGCAGCCACCGGCGCAATGTCTGCGCCCTGCGGTAGTTGGCGAACATCGACAGCGCGTCGACCTGCCGATCCTCCAGCGGCACATGCTCGTTGAAGCCCGCGCACGCCACCCGGATCACGTGCAGCACGTGCCGGAAGATCGACACCGCCACCCGCATCCGGTACAGCTCGCTGTCGACCACCGAATTGAAGATGATCAGCGCCGAGCTGCGATGCTCGACCTCCTCGACGAAATGCCAGATGAACAGGGAGGCGACCCGGTCATCGCCCGGGGCGAACAGATTTTTGTCGTTGTCGAGCATCAGCTTGAACACCGGTGTGAACGTCGCCTCGAGGTCGGCGGTGTAGGCGAGGCGGTACTTCACCGGGGTCTCGGCGGTGAGCTTGTCGAACTCGCCGATCACCGCGTCCAGTGTCTCCTGTAGTCCGGGATAGCGGCGGATCAGCGCCTTCACGTGCTGGCGGTGGGCGTTGGAATGCTGACCCTCCTGGCGCATGAACGCATCGGCCTCCGCGGCCACTTCGGGGTCGGTGATCTGCGGTTTCGCCTGCGTGATCAGCTGCACGATCATCTTCTCGAAGCCGATCGCCAGGAACGAGACGGCATTGGCCATCGACGAGAACGCCGGATTCTGTGGGTTCCACAGAAACGGCACGTCGTAGTCGGCGAACGCGAAATCCATTTTGCGGACATGAAGGTCGGTCACGGTGGGTTACCTCGTTGTTCGGCCACTCGGTTGATGACGCAATCATACGAATGGTCCTTCGAGTGTATGATCACTTTGTTGGAATTCGCCCTGACCTGGGCTTGTGCTAGCGTCCACCCGGTGGCGCGTAGACGTGGGTGGGGCGGCAGTCCGCCGGGTGACGATGCGGAGGCCGCGCGCCGAATCATCGCTGCCGCAGTCGAACTCATCGGCCGAACCGGTGCGGAGATCAGCATCGCCGACGTGGCGGAATCGCTCGGCGTCATCCGCCAGACCGTCTACCGGTATTTCCCCAGCGCCGACGCGCTCATGACCGCTGCGGCGATCGCCTCGGTCGACGATTTCCTCGACCGTCTCGCCGGGCAGGTGAGTGGCCTCGGTGACCCCGTCGAGGCGATGACCGAGGCCGTCGTCTTCACCCTCACCGACGTCCGCCGCACGCCCCACCTGGGTATTCTGCTGTCGAGCTCGTACTCCAACGCCAATCCCGACAGCCTCACCTCCGAGGAGGCACAGGCCTTCGGCATGACCATGATCCGCCGCTTCGACGTCGACTGGACCGCCCACGGCTACGACGAGCCCGCCCTGCGCGAACTCGTCGAATACGTACTGCGCACGATGCAATCGTTCTTCCTGTCACCGGGCAACCCGGCACGTTCTGATGAAGAACTGCGCCGCTACCTGCGCCGATGGATGGGATCCGCGATCGGCGCGCAGCAACCGAACTGAGCGTGCCCGCCCGGATTTCGGACGGGCACGCTGGGACTCAGTTCGCCGCGGCGATTCTGCGCGGCTCGAACGCCGCCGCGAGCAGGTAGCTGCCGCCGCCGGCCAGCGCGAGGGCCCAGTACAGGTAAGCGCCGTCGAGAAACAGTGCGGCGGTGGAACTTACGGCGAGCCACGCGCCGAGCGTGTATTGCAGCACGTCGCGATAGGCGGCGCCGCCTGCCAGGTAGAGCAGTCCGACGATCAGCCCGGAACCCGTCGGCCAGAGCGTCGCGGCGGTGTCGGGACCGAGCGCCGTGATCAGGAAGAACAACGCCGCGAATCCGATCAGCCAGGATGCGCCGAGCAGATTTCCCACCACCGCTTCGCGTCCCGTCGCGCCCCGTTGGGCTCTCATGGAGACAACTGTCGTGATGACCATGGCCGCGAGCAGACCGCTGCCGAGGAGCACGGTCGGCACCATGTCGGGCAGGTCGAGCAGGGGATTCGTGCCATGGGACAAGGCGAAGGAACCGTGTCCGATCAGCCAGGCGAAGCCGAAACTCAGGTAGATCGGGCGGTTGTCGAGGATGGGGGATGCGTACATGATCGATCTCCAGGGTGTGAGCGGTCAGGCGCTGACGAGGACGACTTTGCCGGTGACGGTGCCGGATTCGGCGAGCTCGAGTGCTCGGGCGGCATCGGTGAGGGGGATGCGGGCCGCGACCTGCGCGGTGACGGTGCCCGCGGCGGCGAGCGCGAGCACCTGGGTCAGGTCCTCGGCGATGCGGGCGCGGAAGCGGGTGATGTTGCGCTTGCCGGCCCAGAGGTTGTAGAAGTGCGCACTTCGCTTGTTGGGCAGCATGTTCCACCACAGCAGCCGGGCGAACAGTTTCAGGACGGGGAGCCGGGAGCCGCCCTCGTCGTTCTTGGTGGCCGCGGTGCCGTAGGAAACCAGCGTGCCGCCGTCGGCGAGCAGGTCGAAGGAATCGGTGATGCCGGGCCCGCCGACGTGATCGAACACGGCATCGACGCCGTGCGGTGCGAGAGCCTGAACCTGGTGCGGCACATCGCCTCGATAATCGACCCAGGTGGCGCCCAGTGCGGTGACCGCGTCGGCATGACGAGCGGACGCGGTGCCGATCACGTGAATGCCTGCGGCACGGGCCAATTGGACCAGCGTCGAGCCGACACCACCGTTGGCGCCGTGGACGAGAATCGTCTCGCCCGGCGCGACCTCGGCGACCCGGTGCAGCATCTGCCATGCGGTGATCCCGTTCACCACAAAGGTTTCCGCCTCGGCGGCGTCGAGGGAATCGGGCACCGGGATCAGGTCGGCGGCGTCGAGGTCGACGTGGCTGCTCCAGCCGCCGATCTTGGTCAATGCGGCGACCCGCCGGCCGACGAGCGTGGCATCGTCGGCCTCGATCACCGTGCCGACCAGGTCGTAGCCGGGCACGAACGGGAACGGTGGCTGGTCGTAGTACTTGCCGCGCCGCATCTGCTGCTCGGCGAACGACACCCCGGAGGCGTCGACACGGACCAGCGCGCGGCCGGGGCCGGGGGCGGGGAGTTCGCGATGGGTGACGAGCAGGCCGCTGGGGTCCACTCGCCCGGGGAGGACGATTTCGGTGGCGGTCGTGGTGTTCATCAGGTGGGCCTTTCGGTGGTGTGTGACTGGTCAATCACTCTTGATGTAAAAGAAAGCTCCAACCGCGAAAAGGCTGGAGCGCGAAGGTCAGTGGGCGTTCGGGTGCCGCATGCCGGTGGTGAGGGCGGTGGCCCACGCGCTGTCGTTGTCGTCGAGTCCGAGGGTGGTGACGAGGTGGCAGAGCTGGCCGTAGGCGATGAAGTACTGGATCTGTTCGGGACTGGCGCCGGAACGACGCTGCACGAAGGTGGTCACCTTCTCCAGGCCTCGACGCAGTGCGTCGGCGATCTCGGGAATGTCGGTGGCGGACTGGGCGTGCACCTGCAGCATCAACAGACTCTTGTCGGCGATGAGTCGGGCGTAGGCGCCGCCCATGTCGTGCAGGATGTCGGCGGGGTCGGTGGCGGTGGAATTGGCTGCGCCCGTTGACATTGCGCGTTCGACCAGTTGGAAACAATGGTCGAGCGCGGCGACGAACAGGGCGACCTTGCCGGGGAAGAGTTTGAACACGTAGGCGGGGGAGATGTCGGCCCGCGCGGCGACCGTGTTGATCGGGGTGCCGTGGTAGCCGGTCTTGGCGAACTCGATGATCGCGGCGTCGACAACCGCGTCACGCCGGACGTCCGAGGTGGAGAGGGTGGCACCGCGCTTGGTCATGTGAGTGACTGTACACTCACTCTTTTTGGAGTGTCAACACTCTGACTTGAGATCGGCGAGGGCGGTATCCACATCCAGGCCGGTGAGACTGTGCCGGATACTGCGCATGACCAGGCGTAATGGCCGCGGACAGTCCTGGACGGCGGAGAATCGATCGGTCGCCACGATGCGCGCCGGTGCGGCGAGGTGGTCGCGGACCCGGGTCATGAGTTCGTAGCGGCTCAGGGTTTCCGCGCCCGCGATGTGCACGACACCCGACATGTCGGCGAGCTGCTCGAGCGCGGGGGCCAGGCTGGGTAGATACAGCGGATTGCACACGATATCGGTGCGCGCCTGGATCTCCGATGTGGCGAAGCGGGCCAGGAATTTGTTCGACAGTGGGCTGCGTCCGTAGACGAGGGGAAGGCGGACGACCAGGTGGCGGTCGTGCGCGAGGACCAGGTCCTCGGCGGCCACCTTGGTCTCGCCGTAAATGTTGATCGGTGTGCGCGTTGCGCTTTCGTCGTAGTGGTCGGCCGTGCCGTCGAAGACATTGTCGGTCGACAGGTACACGAGTTTCGCGCCCGTGTGGTCGATGGCGTCGAGCAGCGGCTGCATCGGAGCGACGTTCGCGACATGGGCCGCGACTGGATCACGCTGCGCGGCACCGAGATCCACGACTCCGGCGGTATGGACCACCACATCGAAACCCTGCTCGACGAGTGTCCGTACCCCGCCGGAATCGGCGAGATCCACCGGGACGAGCCCGTGCCCGCCCCGGCTGGTCCCGACGACCTCGTAGTTCTCGGCAAACTGCGCGTGCAGTGCGCTGCCGACGAAACCGGAGGCGCCGAGGATCAGGATCCGCATCGGGTCAGCGCGCCTGCCAGTTCGGCTTGCGCTTCTGCGCGAAAGCCATGGCGCCCTCGCGCATGTCCTCGGTCTGGGCGACCGCCACGATCTCGCGGTTGGTCTGATCCCAGGCGGCGTCGTCGGCGAGCTTGCCGTCGATGATGCCCAGCGCCACCCGCTTGCTCGCCTGCACCGCCAGCGGCGCGTTCTCGGCGATCCGCTCGGCCAGCGCCAGTGCCGCGTCGAGTACCTCGGCGGCAGGCACGACGCGGTTGATCAGGCCCAGTTCCAGCGCGCGGGCCGCGGTGATCGGCTCACCGGTGAGGATCATCTCCATCGCGACCTTGCGTGGCAGCTGCTCGGGCAGGCGGAACGCGCCACCGGCCGCGGCGAACAGGCCACGGGCAACCTCGGGCAGGCCGAAAGTGGCGGTCTCGGCGGCGACGGCGAGATCACTGGCCAGGACGAGTTCGGTGCCACCGCCGAGCGCGAAACCGTTCACCGCCGCGATCGTCGGCTTGCTGATCGGGTGCCGCACATACCCGGCCAGACCCCAATCCTCGTGTCCCGCAGCCAGAATCGACTCGCCACGGCTCAGCGCCTTCAGGTCCGCGCCCGCACAGAACGCCCGCTCGCCGGCACCGGTGAGGACCACCGCGCGGATCTGCGGGTCGGCGTCGGCCCGCTCGAGCGCCTCGCCGACGCCGGTGCTCAGTTCGGCGTCGACCGAGTTCATGGCCTGCGGCCGATTCAGCACGATCACGAGCACATGCCCGCGTTGCTCGACGAGAACTGCGCTCACGAGTGACTCCTTCACTAGGTGGCTGTCAGCATGACAAACCCCGTCGATCTGTATCACGCCGGATGGTCTCGGATATCCGAATCGGGGATTCGTGTCGGTTCGTCGGCGCGCGCACGTCCCGCTCGTCGTAGGCTGCCGAACACTCGCGAAAAAGAATTTTCGGCCGGGTGTCGATCCGCAGTGGTGCCCGTTCGACCTAGGGATGAACGCAGGGCCCGGCAGGCGGGTCCACACCGAATCGAGGAGACGAAACCATGAAGTACATGCTGATCATGCGCGCCACCGACGAAGCCTGGGCCGCGGCGGCCGATATCGACTTCAACGAGATGCTCGAGACGATGGGCAAGTTCAACGACGAGTTGATCAGCGCCGGGGTGCTCGTCGCGGCAGAGGGGCTCGAGGACGCGGCCGAAGGCGTGGTCGTCGACTACTCGTCGGAGCCCCCGGTCGTCACCGACGGGCCTTACGGTGAGACGAAGGAACTGTTCGGCGGTTTCTATATTCTCAACGTGGCCTCCAAGGAAGAGGCGATCGAGTGGGCCAAGCGCATGCCGGTTGTCGTACCGGGCACCAAGACCGAGATCCGCAGGGTCCCGAGCATCGACGAATTCCCGCAGGACAATGTCTACGTCGCCAAGGAACGCGCGTGGCGTGAAGCCACCGGCCAGCTCTGAAACACGATGAGCGACAACCACACCGGCCGTGAGGCCGTCGCCGCCGTCTGGCGGATCGAATCGGCTCGCATCGTCGGCGCGCTCGCCCGCTACACCCGCGACTTCGCGATGGCCGAGGATCTCGCCCAGGAGGCACTGGCGGAGGCACTGGTGACGTGGCCGCGTGAAGGCGTGCCACGGCAACCGGCCGGGTGGTTGCTCACCGTCGGCAGACGCCGGGCGATCGACGCGTTCCGGCGCCGCGCCGCCCTCGACGACCGCTACGCCGCCCTCGCCGCAGACCTCGGCGAGGGCGACGCGCTCACCGGTGGCGACCCGGTGCGCGCGGCGCGGGACGTGCTGTGGGATCCCGACCAGATCGACGACGACGTGCTCGCACTGATGTTCATCTCGTGCCATCCGGTGCTCTCGCGCGAGGCGCGGTTGGCCTTGACCTTGCGTGTGGTCGGCGGCCTGACCAGCGACGAGATCGCCAAGGCGTGCCTGGTGCCGACCGCGACCGTGCAGGCCAGGATCACCAGGGCGAAGAAGACGCTCGGCGCGGCCGAGGTGGCGTTCGAGGTGCCGCCCGTCGGCGAACGCCGGGCCCGGCTTGGTTCGGTGCTCGGCGTCATCTACCTGATCTTCACCGAGGGATCCTCGGCCAGCACCGGCGACGACCTCATCCGCTTCGACCTCGCGGGGGAGGCGCAGCGGCTGGCCCGCGTGCTCTCGCGGCTGATGCCCGACGAACCCGAGGTCTACGGCCTGCTGGCGCTGCTCGAACTGACCGCGGCGCGGTTTCCGGCTCGCATCGGGCCCGACGGTGAGCCGGTGCTGCTCGAGCAGCAGGATCGCCGCCGCTGGGATCGGTCGGCGATCCGGCGCGGACGGGCCGCGCTGGTGAAAGCCGGTGAAGTCGGGCGTGGACTCGGCGCCTACGGTCTGCAGGCCGCGATCGCCGAATGTCATGCTGTCGCACCGTCTGTCGAGCGGACCGACTGGGAACGGGTGGTGGTGTTGTACGAGGCACTTGGTCGACTCGCCCCCTCTCCGGTGGTGGATCTCAACCGGGCGGTGGCTGTGTCGATGGCCGACGGGCCCGCCGCGGCCCTGCCGATCGTCGACGAGATCGCCGCATCGGGGGCCATGTCCACCTCGCATCTGCTGCCGAGCGTGCGCGGCGAACTGCTCACCCGCCTAGGTCGCGCCCCCGAAGCTCGTGCCGAGCTGACCGAAGCCATTCGCCGGTGCGGCAACGAACGCGAAAAGGCGGTTCTCGCACAGAAACTCGCTGCCCTCGCCTGATCAGCCGCACTTCTGCGCGATGCAGGCAGTGTCGTCGCCCCGGCCGCGCGGTGCGGGCAGCGCTGTAGGACTATGCCGCAACGGAATTCGGCGGGACCACTCAGCTGGGTCCTCGGCGCACGCGGGTGATCGCTTCCGCCTTCGTGCACCGCATCGGCAACTCGGCCAACCACCAAGTGGCGCCGGCCTTTTCGTAGGCGTCGCGGTCACGGTCGGTGGGTGCGGCGATCACCACCTCGAACCCGTTCAGGTCGCCACGGTGTTCGGCGATGATCGCCAACATGTCGACGAGCTCGCTCGGACTCGCTTCGGGGCAGAGCCCGTCGGATCGCGCGGCCCGTCGTAGCGGGGCCTGACGGACGGACTGAGCGGCGACCCAGATCGGGATGCGTGGACGTTGGACGGGCCGAGGCAGAAATCGCACACCGTCCACCCGGTAGGCGGGCCCGTCGTGATGGACGACCTCGCCGGACCACAGTGCGGTGATCACTGTCAGCGCCTCGTCGAGCCGTTTCGCCCGATCGCGCGGGGCGCTCACCTCGCCGAGCAGGGAGAACTCGCCGGTCGCGTCGGAGCCGAGACCGACGCCGAGCACCAGCCGGCCGTTGCTGAGCAGATCCAGGGCTACAGTTTCGCGAGCCACGTCTTGCGGTCGTCGACGTGAGAGCGGGGTGATGCGCGGACCGAACACCACCCGGGTGGTCGCGGCGGCGATCGCGGCCAGCCCGATCCAGGCATCGCCGACCGCCAGATCCGGTTCGTGCGGGCGAGCCACGTGGTCCCAGACGAACACGCCGTCGAAGCCCGCCGCCTCCGCTTCCGCGGCGATCTCGGCCAGTACTCGCGGGTCGGCGAGTTCACCGAACGGCGGCAGATATACCCCGTGTCGAAGGCGCATAACCGCAGTGTAGAGGCATTCGGGGGCGGTGTTCGTATGGCCGTAACGTTTGTTCGCGAGCCGGCCGGGTAGCCCTTATTGGCGACGACGAGAGGTTTTGTGGATGTCACAGGAATCGAAATCGGTGCTGCACCGGGCTATCGGTGCATCGGCGATCGGCAATGCGGTCGAATGGTTCGACTACGGTGTCTACGCCTATCTGGCGACCTACATCGCGAAGTCGTTGTTCCCCGGCGACGGCGAATCCGGGATGGTCTACACGCTGCTGGGCTTCGCCGTATCGTTCCTGATCCGGCCGGTCGGCGGCATGATCTGGGGCCCGCTCGGCGACCGCATCGGGCGCAAACGGGTGCTCGCCATGACGATTATTCTGATGGCCGGATCGACAATGGCCGTCGGCCTGATCCCGAGCTTCGAGACGATCGGCATCGCCGCCCCGATTCTGCTGTACGCGCTGCGCATGATCCAGGGACTTTCCGCCGGTGGTGAATACGGTGGTGCCGCGACATTCATGGCCGAATACGCCCCCGATCGTAAACGCGGCTTCTACGGCAGTTTCCTCGAGGTCGGCACGCTTGCCGGGTTCACCCTCGGCAATCTGGTCGCGCTGCTGCTGGTGAATGTGCTCGACGACGCGTCGATGAATTCGTGGGGCTGGCGTATTCCGTTCCTGATCGCCGGTCCGCTCGGCCTGATCGGCATGTACCTGCGCAGCCGGGTGGAGGACACCCCGGTGTTCCGCGAGGTCGAGCGCAAGGACGAAACCGAGGAGGTCGCGGGCGTCTACCGCGATCTGGTGACGAAGTATCTGCGCCCGGTACTGACCCTGTTCGGCCTGGTCATCGCGTTGAACGTCGTCAACTACTCGCTGCTCAGCTACACCCCGACCTACCTCGGTTCCACCCTCGGCATGGAGGAATCCGATGCGTTGCTTGTGCCGTTGATCGGCCAGGTCGCGATGCTGTGCACCTTGCCGTTCCTCGGCGCGCTCTCCGATCGGATCGGGCGCAAACCCATGTGGATGTTCTCCTGCGCGGCAATGATGATCGCGGTGATCCCGGTCTACCACCTGATCGGCTCCTCACTCACCGGCGCCATCGTCGGCTTCGCGATCCTCGGCCTGCTCTACGCACCCCAGCTGGCGACGATCTCGGCGACCTTCCCCGCGATGTTCCCCACGATTGTCCGCTTCGCCGGCGTGGCGATCGGCTACAACGTCGCCACCTCGATCTTCGGCGGCACAGCCCCGGTGATCAACGAGGCCCTCATCGCCGCCACCGGCGACAACATGATCCCGGCCTACTACATGCTCGGCGCCTGCGCGGTCGGCCTGATCGCCTCCTTCTTCCTCATCGAAACCAAGGGCGTCTCCCTACGCGGCACCCAGGTCCCCGGCACTCCCGAGGCGATCGAGGAACAGCGCGAACTGGGCGAGCCCGAGGAGTTCGTCGCGGTGAAGTAGACCGCACACCGGGGGCGCGGCATCGACATGATGGCGCGCCCTTCGTGTGTCCGCGCTAGGTGTTCGCGGCCGCGCGGAAGACAGTGAGTGCTTCCTCGCCGAGATGTGGTCCGCTGACCTCGACCGCGATGTTCGAACTCGCGACGACCTCGGCGCAGGTGAGTGCGAAACTCGGGCCCGGCGGCAGGATAGGGCCGAATTCGGTTGCGGCCGCGGCGAAGACGATGCGGCCGACCCCGGCCCACACCATCGCGGCGGCGCACATCGGGCACGGTTCGCCACTGGCGTAGACGGTGGCGCCGCGCAGGTCGGCGGCGGTTGCGCGGGTGACGGCGACCAGTTCCGCGTGGGTGGTGGCGTCGCCGGTGGTGTGCACCGCGTTCACGCCTTCGGCGACGACAGCGCCGTCGACGGCCACCGCGACGGCGCCGAAGGGGCGGTCGCCGAGCGCGAGTGCCTGCCCGGCGAGGTCGATGGCGCGCCGCAGATGGGTGCGGTCGATATCGGTGAGTTCGCTCATGCGGTGAGATCCACTTCCGTTCCGATGCCGTTGGCGCGGGCCTTGTCGATGAGCAGGCGGGCGGCGGCCAGGTCCTGCAGGCCGATACCCACCGAATTGAACAGGGTGATGTCACGGTCGCCGCGACGGCCGGGTGCCCGGCCCACGATCACCTCGCCCAGCTCGGTGCCCACCGCTTCCTGGGTGATCGAGCCCTCGGCGATGGCCAGCAGGGTGTCCCCGGATTTGGTGAGCGTGGTACCGACCGAGTCTACGACGACGACGGATCGGCTCATGGCCTCGCCGTCGACCTCGCGATGATCGGCGCGTGGCGGCGCGCCGACGGCGTTGACGTGCAGACCGTCGCCGAACCAGGAGCCGTGGACGATCGGTTCGCGGGAGGGGGTGAGGGTGCACAGCACGTCGGCGGCGCGGGTGACGGCCTCCGGGGATTCGAGGCCACGGACGTCGAGACCGAGGTCGCTGATCGCGGTGCGGAATCGGTCGATCGTGGCAGCCGTGCGTGACCAGACCACGACGGTCTCGAGCTCGCGAACCGCCGCGATCGCGCGGGTGTGTTCGACCGCCAGGTTGCCAGCGCCGATCAAGCCGAGCACTGAACTGTCCTGGCGGGAAAGGTATTTCGTGGCGACCGCGCTGGCCGCCGCCGTGCGGACGGCGGTGACGAGACGGCCGTCGATCAGCGCCTCGCACGAACCGTCGGCCGCGGAGGTCACCACGATCACCGACCGCTGCACCGGCAGTCCGCGTTCGCGATTGGCGGGTAGGTCGGCGAGCAGTTTCACCGCGGCCGCCCCCGCGGATTCGGCGGCGGCGACCATCGGAACGAAGGCGGCCTCGCCCAGCGCCATCGCTGGAGGTGCGGGCACGAACGCGGTGCCGAGTGCAAGGTCGGCGTGTGCGCGCTCGACGGCGGCGAGCACCTCGCCACGGTCGAGGACAGCGGTCACATCGGAATGCGACAGGATCAGAGTCAACGGTGGCTCCTACGAAAGTGGTGGCAGGTCAGGAAGTTCGGGCGAAGGCGACGGTGAGGTCACGCGGCGAGCGGCTGTTGCCGACCAGGCCGCTGACGGCGACGATCGCGATCACATAGGGCAGCATCACCAGCAGTGCGAAGGGCACATCGACACCGAGCGCGGGCAGGGCGAACTGCAGTGCCTGGGCGATACCGAAGAACACCGACGCCCAGATCACGCCGAGCGCACGCCAGCGGCCTGCGATCACCGCGACCACGGCGAGATAGCCGATGCCGCCGGTCATGTTGTCGCTGAACGAATGCACTTCCGACAGTGCGAGTTGCGCACCGCCGAGGCCGGCGGCGAACGCGGCCAGCAGCACGCACCCGTAGCGGACGGCTTTCACGGGCAGTCCGGTGCGGTCGGCGGCGACGGCGTCCTCACCGATCGCGTCGATCACCAGGCCGAGCTTGGTGCGTCGGGAGAACACGAAGGCCAGGACGGCGACGACCGCGATGCACAGGTAACCGAGCGCTGTCTGCCCGAACAGGGCCGGACCGATCACCGGGATATGGTGCAGCGCAGGTACTTTCAGCGCGTCGAAACCCGGCACGCTGTGGCCCTTGCCGTCGGCGAGCAGCAGACGCGCACCGTAGGTGGTGGCGCCGAGTGCGAGGGCGTTGCTCGCGATGCCGACGACGATCTGATCGGCCCGAAGGCCGATACTCCAGATCGCCTGCAGCGCACCGAAGATCAGCGCGGCGAGCACCGCGGTGGCCGCGCCGAGCACCGGCGAACCGGTGGTGACCGCGCCGAGCACGCCGGCGAACGCGCCGGTGAGCATCATCGCCTCCAGGCTCAGGTTGAGCACGCCCGCGCGCTCGCTGACCAGCTCGCCACTCGCGGCGACGAGGATGGGCAGGGTGAAACCGATTCCGCTGGTAGCGATGTCGGTGACCGTGTCGAGGCTCATCGTGGCGCTCCTGCCGGATCGGCGGTGTCCACAGCGGAAACCGGTGGGGGTGCAGCGGGTTCGGATGGGCGTGTGCGGTAGGTCCAGAGCACGGCGCCCGCGATGAACACGATCATCAGCGACTCCACGACCGAGATGGTCGACGCGGGCACGTTCGCGGCCAGTTGCAGGTTGATCCCGCCGGAGACGAGGAACCCGAGCAGCAGCGACACCGCCACGACCGCGGCCAGTGAGCCACGCGCCAGCAGGCCGACGACCAGACCCGAGAATCCGTACCCGGACGAGAACCCTTCGGCGAGGACGAACGGCGCCGTCGCCACGAGCAATCCGCCCGCGACACCGGCGAACGCGCCCGCCGCCGACAGGCTGAGGAAACGCAGCCGCTGTACCGGCAGTCCGAGCCGGGCCGCCGCATCGGGATTGAGCCCGACCGCGCGCAATCGGGTGCCGAGCGCGCTGTGGCGCACCAGGATCGCGGTGCCGAACGCGGCCAGCACGGCGATCCACAGGGCAATGGTCGCGGGGGAGCGTTCGATGCCGAGCAGGGGCAGATGCGCCGCCGCAGTGAGCTGCTCGGATTGCGGCAGGGTCTCCGAGGACGTGACCGGCTGGCGTAGCAGCGCGGGCTCGTGCACGACCAGCAGCACCAGCGCCAGGCCGACGAAATTTAGCAGCAGCGTGGTGATGATCTCGCTGGTGCCACGCGCGACCCGCAGATACGCCGCGATGGCGGCCCACAGCCAGCCCGCGGCCGCCGCCCCGAGCAGTACCGCGGGCAGGGTGATCGCGGCGGGCGCGCCGGTGAGCGTGGTGCCGATCGCGGTGGCGGCGATGCCACCGGCGCAGATCTGGCCCTCACCACCGACATTGACCAGCCCGGCACGGTGGGCGATGGTGAAGCCGACTGCCACCAGCATCAAGGTGGCCGCGACATTGAGCGAGGCGCCGATCGCGTAGTCGCTGCCGAACATGCCCTCCCACAGTGCCGTCATCGTGGCGCCGGGGGCGGCACCGGCGACGGCGGCCAGGGTCAGCCCGATCACTCCGGCCGCGAGCATGGCCGCGACAGCGACGACGATCGGGTGGTGTGCCCACTGGCGCAGGCATGACGGGTGCTGCTGTCCCGGGGACAGCTTGCCGAGACCGCGTAGGACGTCCAGCGAGGTTCGCCGAGGTGAGTGCTCGGTGGTCGTGGTCTGACTCGGTGCGCTCATGCCGCGACTCCCATCATCAATTCGCTGATCTGTTGTGCCGCTGCGGGATCGGAGGTCTCCACTGGTCCGGCGAGGGCGCCGCGATACGCGACGAACACCCGGTCGCACAGCGCCAGCAACTCGGGCACTTCGCTCGAGACCACCAGCACCCCACAACCGGTGGTGGCTGCGCGACGCAGCTGGGTGAGCACGAAATCGACTGCGCCGATGTCCAATCCGCGCGTCGGCTGGGCGGCGACGAGGCAGCGCAGGTTCGCGGCGGACAGTTCGCGGGCCAGCACCACCTTCTGCTGATTGCCGCCCGACAGCGAGCTCATCGGCACCCACGGTCCGGCCGCACGCACATCGAAGCGGTCGAGTTCAGCCTTGGCGGCCCGGCCCATCGCCTGTTTGTCGAGGAGTCCGAAGCGCCGGAAGCGCCCCAGTCGGCCCAGGAAGAGGTTTTCGGCCAAGGTCATCTCGGCGACCATCGCGTCGCGGTGGCGATCCTCCGGCACGATACCGATGCCGAGTCCGGTCCGGGTCGCGGGGTTCGCGGTGGTGATGTCGGTGTCGGCGAGGGTGACGGTGCCGCCGCTCACCGGGGTGCCGCCGGCCAGGACCGCGACGAGCTCGCTCTGCCCGTTGCCTTCGACGCCGGCGATCCCGACTATCTCGCCGGGGTACACAACCAAGCAGGCGTCGTTTAGTGCGGTGCTGCCATCGGCGCGATGGACGGTGACCCGGTCTACGGTGAGAACTGCTGCTGCGGAACCGGATTCGTTGTCCACTCGCGGTGCGACCGATTCGGCGCTGTGCTCGACAATTGGTGCGCGCGTGAGAGTTGATGCGGTGGAACCGGTTTCGCCCATCGGCACCGAGATTTTGCTCGTGGTGATGGAACGCGGTTCAGCAGCGTCCGGTCCGCTGATCGAGGTAGGTGCCGCGCCGACCCGGTGAGTCACCGCGTCGGCGGGATCGAGCCCGATGGTCGCGGCGACGGTCGGGTCGAGGTCGGCGGCGGTGCGCCCCACCATCGCGGTGAGCAACTGGGCGATGCTCGTAGTCGACATCCGACCACCACCCGCCACCGTGCCGCGTCGCAACACGGTCGCCGCGTCGGCGACCCTGGCCACCTCGCCGAGCTTGTGCGTCACCAGCACCACGGCCTTGCCGTCGGCGGCGATGGCGCGGCAGGTGTCGATCAGCGCGTCGATCTCGGCCGGATCGAGCACTCCCGTCGGTTCGTCGAGCAGGATGAGCGACGGATCGCGCAGCAATGCCTTGACGATCTCGACCTTCTGCCGGGCGCCCACCGGCATCGTCGCGACCTGCTGGTCGAGTTCCACGCGTAGGCGGTAGCGCCGCGCGATCTCGTCGAGTCGGTCGGTGAGATCCTGGCGGCGCAGCCGGAGTCCGTGCTGGGTGAGCAGCAGGTTCTCCGCGACGGTCATGGTGGTGACCAGGCTGAAGTGCTGGTGCACCATCGCGACACCGGCGGCCATCGCGGCGGCGGGGGAGTCGGGTCGGAAGTCATTGCCGCTTAGCTCGATCAGTCCCATGTCGGGTCGGAAGCCGCCGAAGACGAGGTTGCACAGCGTGGACTTGCCCGCGCCGTTCTCGCCGAGAATGCAATGGACAGTGCCGGATTCGACGGTGACGTCCACATCGTGGAGCGCCTGGACGTCACCGAAGCGCTTACCGACCCCGTGCAGAGTCAATGCGGGAGTGCTCATCGCGGATCAGTACGGCTTGACCGCGCCGGTGGACAGCGCCGTTTTCGCCTTCGCGAGCGCGTCGGCGACCCCGGAGTCCTTGCTGCACAACACGAAATCGGTGCCGTCGTTGGGCGAGGTGAGCCCGAATCGCACGTTCTCGGCCCTCCACGAGTTGTCGAGAGCGGCATTCACCGCGAACTCGACCTCGGCGCCGATATCGGTGTGTACATAGCCCAGATACGCGGGGTTGGTGCAGTCGCCGGGGATCGGCCCGCCGACCAACGTCGCGCCGGACTGGGTCGCCGCCTGTTCCATACCCGCCTTGCCCAGGTTCACGATCTGACCGAGCGTGCCGGCGCCCGCGCCGTAGTCGGCCAGCGCGGCCTGCTTGGCCTTGGCGGGATCGTTGAAGTCGCCCAGATACTGGGGAGTCAGCACCGTCGCCTCGGGCTTCGCGAAACGCGCACCGTTGCCGAAAGCCTTGGCGGCGTTGACAATCGCGGGCAGTTCGACACCGCCGATGAAAGCCACCGTGCCCGACTTGGAGCCCGCCGCCGACACCGCGCCGCTGAGGAATTCGGCCTCGGCCTGCTGCGGGTCGTAGTAGGCGAGGTTGGCGAGGGGCTTCGCGTCGGCAGGGCCACCGATCTCCACGAACTTCACGTTCGGGAACTGCGGTGCCACCTTGCGTACGTCGGCATCGGTCTGGCCGCCGAGGGAGATCACCAGGTCGTTGGTGGAGGCGAAGCGGACCAGCGCCTGCTGGTAGTCACTCGCCGCGACCTGCTCGACTTTGCTGAGTTCCACCTTGTCGCCGAGCTTGTCGGCGATGCGCTGGTAGCCGAGATACCCCGACTGCATGAAGCCGGTGTCCGAGAGCGAGCCGGGGAAGAAGACGCCGACCTTCAGCTTGCCGCCCGATGCCGAAGTCTCGCCGGAACCGCAGGCCGACAGGAGGGCGGTGGCGGCCAGGGCAGCCGAACCGAAGGCGATCGCGCGCCGGGTGGACTTGTGCACGGGGTACTCCTTGATCGAACGAACCGCCCACTTAGCGGTATACCGTTAAGTGTCAGCCTGGGGCTGGTTGATGACGGGCGGATTACCGAAAAGTAAGAAACGATCGCCTACCGCAGACGGGCTACGGTGGTGGACGTGCGAGAGCGGAAGGACGGTGCGGTGGCAGCGGAACCGGCGAAGATGTCGCTGCGGGATCGGGCCTACGAGGAGTTGCGCGACCGGATCATCGATCTGCGCCTGAGCCCCGGTCAGCGGCTGGTGGAACGCGACCTCGCCACCGAACTGGCCATCTCACGGATCCCGCTGCGCGAAGCGCTGCAGATGCTCGAACGCGAGGGCCTGGTGGTCATCGTGCCGAGGCAGGGTGCGATCGTCGCACCGTTCACGGTGACCGATGTGCGCGACCTGTTCGATGTGCGCGAGAGCCTCGAGGTGCTAGCGGCGCGACTGGCTGCCGAACGTGCCGAACCGGCCGACCTCGCCGTCCTGCGCGCGCAATTGACCGCGGCCCGCCGGGCCACCGACCGTGGCGATCAAGCCGCGATCGCCGCCGCGAACGCGGGATTCCACGCCGTCATCGTCGAGGTCTCCGGCAACCCGCTGTTGCAATCGCTGTTGCGCCCCTTGGAATCCCGAGTCCGCTGGCTGTTCCACCTGACCAAGGAACGCGACCCGGGCACCCAGTGCGACGAACACGAAGCCCTCTACGCCGCCATCGCCGCCAACGACCCCGACGCGGCGGCCGAAATCGCCTACCGTCATGTGGCTTCCGGCCGTGAACCCAGTCTGGCCCTGTCCTCGCAGTGGTCCATGCCCGACATCGATCCCGTGTCGGCTACCCGCAGCCGCCAGCGCGGCAAGAGTGCCTGAGGGCTTCACCCATTGTTCGATACCGCGTGCCTGCCGACCCGCCCGATTGCCACATCGGCCGACGGAATCGGGTACCTAGCCCGCGGCGTGTAGAGCGGTGCGGGCGGCGTGGATGGTGGGGTGTAGGCCGGTGCCGTTTCGGTAGGCCAGGTGGGTGTGGCGGTGGATGGGGAGGGGGGTGAGGGTGATGGATTCAGGGGGTGCGTAGAGGGCGAGGGCGGGGACTATTGCGGTGCCTGCTCCTGCGGCGACCAGGGTGAGGACGGTGTCGAAGTCGTCGGCGTGGTGGCGGATGTGGGGGGTGAAACCTGTTGCCTGGCAGGCGCGGAGGGTGAGGGTGTGGCACAAGGTGCCGGGTGTGCCTGCGATCCAGGGGGATTGGCGGTGGGCGCGGAGGGAATCCGTGGCGGACACGGGGTCTCGGGTGGCGAGGAAGACGGTTTCGGTGTGGAGGGGCTCGGTGTGTAGGGAGGGGTCGGAGTCGGCGGGAACCAGGTCGTAATCGTGGGTGAGGGCGATGTCGAGAATGCCGACGCGCAGGGCGTTGGGGACGTCGGCGGGGTCGATCTCGGTGACGGTGAGTTCCAGGCGCGGATGGTCGGTGCTCAAGGTGACAAGGGCGGGGGACAGGAGGGTGCGCGCGGCGGTGGGGAAGGTGCCGATGCGCAGGGTTCCGGCCAGTTCATCACGGGTGCAAGCCAATTCGGCGTCGGCGTGTTCGAGGGCGGCGAGGATCGTTTCGGTGTGGCCGACCAGGAGTTCGGCGGCGGGCGTCAACGTGACGCGGCGACCCGAGCGTTCCAGCAGTGCGACGCCCGCTTCGCGTTCGAGCGCGGTGAGCTGTTGGGACACCGCCGAGGGCGTATACCTGAGCGCCTCGGCGACAGCGGCGATGGTGCCGCGATGGGCGAGTTCACGCAGCAGGCGAAGTTTGCGGACATCGAGCATCAGTCCAGCTTACGGTCGACATCACGAACGTGTACTGGACCTGATGATTGCCAACCCCGACGATGGAACTATGACATCGCTGCACGGACTCTTCGTCCCCCTGATCACCCCGTTCACCGCGGACGGGGCACTCGACCCCGCCGCGCTGGAACGCCACGCCAACGCCGTCCTCGATGCGGGCGCCACCGGTTTGGTCGCACTCGGCACCACCGCCGAGCCCTCTGCGCTCACCCCGATCGAGCGGGCGCGAGTCCTCGACATCTGTGTGCGAGTGAGCACCGAGCGCAACACCCCGCTGATCGCCTGCGCGGGCGGCAACGCCACCGCGGAATCGGTGGATGCGATCACCTCCCTGCCACATCCCGTCGCGGCGATTCTCGCGGTGGTGCCCTACTACGTGCGACCCAGTGAGGAAGGCGTGATCGCGCACTTCACGCAGTTGGCGGCCGCCAGCCCGGCCCCGCTGATCGTCTACGACGTCCCGTACCGCACGGCCTGTCCGCTGAGTGGTTCCACCCTGATCCGCCTCGCGAACACCCCGAACATCGCCGGCTTCAAACACGCTCTCGGCGGGATATGTACGGCCACAGTCGAATTGATGGCGGCCGACACGCAGGCGACCGTGCTCAGTGGCGACGACCGATTCGCCTCCGCCCTGCTCGCCCTCGGCGCCCACGGCGCGATCCTGGCCGCCGCCAATATCGCACCCCGCGAATACGCCGACCTCATCGAGGTCTGGCGCACCGGCGACATCACCCGGGCCCGCACCATCGGCAACAGCCTCGACAGGCTCGGCGCCGCCCTGTTCGCCGAGCCGAACCCCACTGTCATCAAGGCGGTCCTCGCCGAGCGCGGCGAGATCGCCAGCCCCGCCGTTCGCCTGCCCCTGCTGCCCGCCTCGTCCGTCGCGACCAGGGCAGCGCTGCTGGCCAGCGAGGCCGCGGCGATCACGCGGGTGTGACACCGAAAAGTCACGAACAGTCGCTTTCGCTGGTCAACGGAGCCGAAAAGTGCTTGGCTCGAGCGGTGACGAAACCTCCGGATATCGGCGCCGCCGGGCCCGATCCCACCACTGACAAGCTGGATGCCGCCGTACTCAAGGTGGCAGGCGTGGTCGTCCTCGGCGCGGTCATGTCGATTCTCGACATCACCGTGGTCACCGTGGCGATCCCGACGTTCATGCAGGACTTCCAGGCCACGGTCGAGGTGGTCGCCTGGACCATGACCGGCTACACACTGGCGCTGGCCTCGGTGATTCCGATGACCGGCTGGGCCGCCGACCGCTTCGGCACCAAACGCCTCTACATCGCCGCGCTGAGCTTCTTCATCCTCGGCTCGGTGCTGTGCTCGATGGCGTGGAGTATCGAATCGCTGATCGCGTTCCGGGTGCTGCAGGGGATCGGCGGCGGCATGCTGATGCCGCTGGGTATGACGATCATGACCCACGCCGCGGGCCCGCAACGGATCGGCCGGGTGATGGCGGTGCTCGGCGTGCCGATGCTGCTCGGACCCATCTGCGGTCCGATTCTCGGCGGCTGGCTGATCGACTCGTTCAGCTGGCACTGGATCTTCCTGATCAACCTGCCGCTGGGTCTGCTCGCCCTGGTGCTCGCGTTCGTGGTGTTCCCCGCCGACAAGCCCAAACCGTCGGAATCGTTCGACTTCGTCGGCATGTTGCTCGCCTCGCCGGGTCTGGCGCTGTTCCTGTTCGGTGTCTCCTCCATTCCGGAGAAGGGCACCGTGCTCGCCGCGCGCGTGTTGATTCCCGCGATCGTCGGCGCGGTGCTGTTGGTGCTGTTCGTGTTCCACGCGCTGCGCACCGAGCACCCGCTGATCGACCTCCGCCTGTTCGCCAACTCGTCGCTGCGCTACGCGGTGCTGACCATGTCGCTGTTCGCCATCGCCTTCTTCGGCGCGGGGTTCCTGCTGCCCAACTATCTACAGCAGGTGCGCGGTGAAACGGCGTTCGACACCGGTTTGCTACTCGCGCCGCAAGGCATCGGCGCGATGCTGACGATGCCGGTCGCGGGCTTCCTGGTCGACAAGATCGGGCCGGGCAAGATCGTGCTGTTCGGCGTCACCTTCATCACCATCGGGCTGGCCGGGTTCACCCAGTTGCACGCCGACACGTCGTATCTGATGGTCGGCGGCGCGCTGTTCGTGATGGGTCTCGGCATGGGCTGCACCATGATGCCGGTGATGACCGCCGCCATCCAGACGCTCACACACGGTCAGGTCGCGCGCGGTTCGACGCTCATGAACATCATCAATCAGACTGCGGCTTCGATCGGCACCGCGCTGATGTCGGTGGTCCTGGCCGCCCAGATCAACGACCACCCCGAGGCTCAGCTGGCCATGGCGTCGCAGTCCAGACCCGAACTCGCCGAAGGGGTGCCGCAGTCGATCATCGACAACGGGTTGGAATTGGCCGCGCGCGCGTTCAGTAATACCTACTGGGTCGCGGTGATCCTCGCCGCGCTGACCTTGCTGCCCGCGTTCTTCCTGCCGCGGACCAAGCCGAAGGCGCCGATCGACGCCGAAGCTGTGGCGTTGGCCTGATCACGAAAGCCCGGGCGCAGACACTCGCGCCCGGGCTTTCGTGCGGTAGATCAGCCGTAGAGTTTGACGAACGTCTCCAGGGAGCGCTCGATATCGCCGCGCAAGGCCTTCGCGACGGTCGACCCGATCGGACCGAACAGCGGTGCGCCGCCCAGGTCGATGTCGAGGGTCACCTTGGATCCGGTGCCGCTCGGCTCGACGAGCAGGCCGAGGCCGAACTTGGTTCCGCCGATGCCCTTGCCGGTGAGGGCGAGCTTGCGGGGCGGCTCGGCGGTGCGCACGGTCCAGGTGACCTTGTTGCGGAAACCCTTCACCGAGGCGATGCCGACAAGCACGGTGCCCGGCGTCAACTCCTCGGGCAGCGTGCCGCGCCACGCCTCGTGAATGGTCAGCCAATCGCCGAGGTGCGGGAGATCGGACGCGTGCGCCCAGGCCTGGTCCGGCGGGACGGGGACATCGACGGAGAGCTTCAGTTTCGCCACGTCGGGATAGTATCCGGTACCCGCGGTTCCGGACTGATCGGACCAGAGCATGGTGAGCCATAATATATCAACCGTCCAGTAGTCTGGAGCGTTTCACAGCGCAATCCTGGTGTCGGACAGTACGATCCACGTCGCGATCCGACTCCGTGCTGTTAGTGTATGCGGGTCGCTGGAACCGGGGCGTGTGAATCGGATATCCGAATCCATTCTTTCGGTGGACGGCGAATGCCTCGGCGGGCAGGCCGGCGAGGGCCACCGGCGAGGTCGTCGTGTGGTCGAGGACTACGAAAGATCTGATGAACTCAGGAATTGCGGTGCTGTTGCTCGTCATCGGTGCGCCGCTGTTACTGCTCGCGATCGCGGTCAGTGTATTGGCCATGCGTAACGAGCGCCGACAGCGGCAGCGGGCCGACGCCGCCATCCGGGAACGCCTCGCCTGCGAGAACGCGTTGCTGCAGCTGGCCCAGACCACGCTGCCCGCGATCACCGCCGCCGTGCGCCGCCACGAGATCCCCTCGATTGTCGTGGATGTGCCGGTGGAACTGGGTGATTCGCAGTTCGGCCAGGCGCTGCAGTGGATCGCCACGGGTCACGCGGAGGATCTGCGCGTGGTCACCGAGGAGACCAGGGCGATGGTCGAACGCTACGGCGAGCAACGCCGCGTGAACGAGGTCGCGGCCGCCCAGGAACAGACCCGCGCCGAGCTCTCGGCGTCGTCGCGGGCGGCCACCAGCGCCGCGGTGCGTTCCTTCGGCACCTCGGTGGTGAGCCTGGGCACCGACCTCGGCCAGGTGGTCAGCGCCGCCCTGCGCGAACACCGTGACGACGCGATCTACGAAACACTCACCCGGATCGACCACACCGTGCAGCAGATGATCCGGCAGGCGCAGTCCTATGTGATCGTCTCCGGTGGTCTGCCCGGACGCCGCTGGCCGCAGCAGTCGCTGACCGACGTGGCGGGCGGTGCCACCGGGCGGGTGCGGGAATTCCTGCGCGTGCGCGCGGCCCAGTCCGATCGGATCGTGCTCAGTCGCGCCGTCGAACCCCTGGTGCACACGATGGCGACGCTGCTCGACAACGCGCTGCGCTACTCGCCGCCGTCGTCGTTCGTCGAGATCGGTTTCCAGGAGGGCCATCACGGCGTCACCGTCATCATCGACGACGCGGGCATGCGCATGAGCCCGGAACAGTTGGAGGACGCGCGCCTGGTGCTCAGCGGTGAACGCGCCGTCGACATCCACGACCTCGGCCCCGCGCCGAAGGTCGGCTTCCCCGGCATCGCGGCGCTGGCTCGACGCTACGGATTCTCCGTGCACGTCGACGGGCCCAATATCTTCGGCGGCATGCGCGCCATGGTGTACGTGCCGTCGGCACTGCTGGTGAGCGGGGACGCACCGCGCCTGCCCGAGCCCGAACTCGCCGCCCCCGCGCACATTCCGGTGCCGGTGGCCGAGATCGAATCGCCCGGCGCCGACGTGCACGAGATCACCAGCGGTGGGCTGCCCAAGCGCCGCCGCCGACCTGTTGCCCCGGATTCGGCGGGGGTAACGACCGAGTCGGCGCCCGCGCGGCCCGACCTCGCCGCTGCCTGGCGCAGCGGATCCCGCAGCGGACGTGCTGCGGCCGAGCGAACCACGGAAGGGAAAGCCGATGAGCACACCGGTAGCCGATAGCACCAATCGATTGGCGTGGCTGCTCGAGGATCTCGAGATCCCCGGCGTCCGCTTCGCGGTGTTGCTGTCCGATGACGGACTGCGCATCGCCCACCTCCGTGGCGTGACCAAAGACGACGCCGAACGATTCGCCGCCGCCGCGTCCGGCCTGCGCTCGCTCGGCAAGGCGCTCGGCGAGTTCTGCGGCGGTCCGGCGAATACGGTGCGCCAGAACATGACCGAGTACGACGAGGGCATGATCATGATCACCGCCGCGGGCGCGGGCGCCCTGCTCGGGGTCGCCACCACCGCCGATGTCGACGTCGCGCTGGTGGCGCATCGGATGAACGAACTCGCCTCGCGTGTCGGTCACGAGATCGGTAGCGCGCCCCGCCTAGGCGGGAGGAATTGAGCCGCGGCAGACGCGATCCCGACCTGGTGCGCTCCTATGTGCGCACCGGCGGCCGGGTGCGCGCCGCGCATGACCTGGACCTGGTGACCCTGGTCCGTGCCGTCGAGGACGCGCGCCCCGATCACCGCCCCGACGAGCGTCGCCTGCTGGCACTGACCAGCCGCCGCGGCGCACTGTCGATCGCCGAACTGTCGGCCTATCTCGATCTACCCGCTTCCGTCGTGAAGATCATCGTCTCCGATCTGCTCGACAGCGGTCACCTGCACTGCCCCACCCCGGCACAGGTGAAGCCGGAACTCGCACTGATCAAGGAGGTGCTGCATGGCCTCCGCGCCCTTGCAGGATGAGGTCGACTACGTCGCGGAAACCGTGACCCGGTCGGTGAAGATCCTCGTCGCAGGCAATTTCGGCGTCGGCAAGACCACCTTCGTGTGCGGAGTGTCCGAGATCAGGCCGCTGCGGACCGAAGAGACGATCACCGAGGCCAGCATCGGCGTCGACGACATGGCGGGCCTGGGAACCAAGGTATCGACCACTGTCGCACTGGATTTCGGCCGCCTCACCCTCAATCCCCAACTGGCGCTGTATCTTTTCGGCACGCCGGGACAGGAGCGGTTCGCCCCGCTGTGGGAGGAACTCGCGCGCGGGGCGCTGGGCGCGCTGGTGCTCGTCGACACCCGGCGCATCGAGAAGGCCGACGACGTGCTCTCGGCGCTCGAACAGCGTGGCGTGCCGTACGCGGTGGCGGTGAACGAATTCGAAGGATTCCGCCGCTATCCGCTCGAGGAAGTGCGCGAAGCGCTCGACCTCGCCCCCGAGACGCCGGTGATCGCGCTCGACGCACGACGGCGTGATCAGGGCCTGCGCGCGCTGATCACGTTGGCGGAGTATCTCTTTCGCAGACAGGAAGCAACAGCGTCATGACGGTCGATATCGCCGCCGACGAACGGGTGGCGATGTGGGCGCCCGAATTCGCCGCCGATCCGCAAGCCGCCTACCAGCGGATGCGCAGCCGGTTCGGTTCGGTGGTGCCGGTGGAACTCTCGCCGGGCATCCGGGCCACGCTGGTGATCGGCTATCACACCGCTGTGCGCATCCTCAACGATCCCGAGCACTTCCCGGCCGACCCGCGCATGTGGGAACGCGACATCCCGCAGGACTGTCCGGTCCTGCCGATGCTGCAGTTCCGGCCGGCCGCGCTGCGCACCACCGGCGCCGAGCACACCCGGTACCGGCAGGCCAATGTCGCCGGGATCGCCGGGGTGGATCTGTACGCGATGCACAGCACCGTCGAACAGTTCGCGATCCCGCTGATCAACAGCTTCTGCGCGAACGGTTCGGCAGACCTGTTGAGCCAGTACGCTTTTCCCCTGGTGTTCCAGGCGCTGAACTCGATGCTGGGCTGTACGCCCGAGATCGGGCAGCAGGTCGCCACCGGGATGGCGCAGATCTTCGAGGGCGACGACGCCGAAGCGGGCAACAATCTGCTGGCCTCCGCGCTGGCGGATCTGGTTGGCCTGCGCCAGCGCGAGCCCGGTGACGATGTCGCCACCCGCCTGCTCCACCATCCCGCGGCCCTGTCCGACGAGGAAATGGTGCACCAGCTGCTGGTGCTCTACGGCGCGGGCATCGAACCCATGCTGAACCTGGTGGTCAACACGCTGCGGCTGATGCTCACCGACGATCGCTTCGCCGGCGATGTGCTGGGCGGCAGCCTGTCCACCCGCGATGCGCTCGACGAGGTGCTGTTCACCGACCCGCCGCTGGCCAACTTCTGCATGACCTACCCGCGTCAGCCGATCCTGGTCGAGGACACCTGGCTGCCCGCGCACGAACCGGTCGTCATCAGCATGTCGGCCTGCAACAACGACCCGGCCATCGCGGGTCGCGACGTGGTCGACAACCGGGCCCACCTGGCCTGGAGCGCGGGCCCCCACGGCTGCCCCGCCAAACCGGTGGCCTACCTGATCGTCCAGGACGCCATCGACCAATTACTCGACGCCCTCCCGGAATTGGCCCTCGCCGTGCCCGTCGAAGACCTGATCTGGCGCCCCGGCCCCTTCCACCGCTCCCTGGCGGCACTACCCGTGACCTTCCCGAAAACCCCACCATTGCCGATGCCCTGAATCCGCGTCGGCGCGACATCTACTCAGGGAGTCCGAACACCTTCGAGCGCAGCTGAGCGCTCCGCGGCGACAAGTCGCGTATCAATCAACGGACTTGTTCGTGGCTGCCCTTCTGTTCTCGTCCGCGGCAGCCTCGATACCGTCGAGCAGTCGGGAAAGACCGAACTGGTAGACGCCGCCTGTCTCCGGGTCTCCGACTGCGTCGAACCCGCCTGCGTTCCAGGTTTCGTAGATCGCCGGGTACCGCTCTGAGTCGAAGTAGTTCTGCCAGAACGGCATTCGAGCTTGCCACCACGCGTCGTTCGATTGGCCGGTGCTGCGTTCGGCTTGCTCTCCTGCCACTTCGACCCGGGTCACCGCGTCGATCACCACCTGGAGCGCGTGGACCGCGGCAGCGGTCTGCGCCGGGGTGAGTCCGAGGTCTGACAGGGCACGCAGCAGGTATTCGTTGGTGTCCATCACACCGGGCCCCAACGGCGGCCGGGTGGGGGAGATCTGTAGCAGCCACGGATGCCGCCGGAACATCGTCCGGGTGCGGTCCGCGTACAGCTCGAGTTGCGCGCGCCAGTGCTCGGGACGCGACTTTCCGGTCAGCGGCAGCTCGCGCTTCCGGTAGGCCATGTCGATCATCAGGTCGATCAGTTCGGCCTTGCCCGGCACGTAGGTATACAGCGTCATGGTGCCGACACCCAACGAGGTAGCCACGCGGGTCATCGACACTGCGTCGAGGCCGTTGCTGTCAGCGATGCCCAGCGCCGCCGTCACGACCGCTTCCAGTGTCAGTCCCGGTTTGCGGCCGAGGGCAGGTTTGTCGTCCTTGCTGGTACTGCGCCAAAGCAACGGCAGCAACCTGTCCGGATCACCGCCGCCACTGTGTTCGAACATCACGCTCGACCTGCCTTCCATCGTCACGCATCACCGGCCGCCCATTCCCGTACGCCGTGCGAGATTATTATCGTAACCTATACGGTTATGGAGTCGGTGCCGCGTGCGAGCTGGTTGGGGCGGGCGGATGACAGAGGCGAAAACCCAGTAATCTGAGGAGGATTCACGTGACGATCCTGGTAACCGGCGCGACTGGCAGCGTGGGCCGTCTGGTGGTGGACGAGTTGCTCGCGCGGGGCGCGAAGAATGTCCGAGCGCTGACGGTCGACCCGAACAGAGCCGAACTACCCGAGGGTGTCGAGGTGGTGACGGGATACCTCGGTACGCCCGCGACCTTGCCCGCCGCCCTCGATGGTGTGGACACCGTCTATCTCGCGCCGATGCCTGCCAAGGTGAAGGACTTCGCCGAGGCAGCGGAGAAGGCGGGGGTGCGGCGTGTGGTCGTGCTTTCCGGTGCGAATGCCGACTCGGAGGCTATGGCACCCGAGGAGCACTGGTTCTACTACGCCTGCGAGCACGCCATCGAGGCTGCGGGCTTCGAGTGGACGCATCTGCGGCCGGGGGTGTTCATGAACAATACCCTGGGCTGGGCCGACGCCCTCCGCTCCGAGGGCGTAGTCCGGGCACCCTATGGTCAGGTCGTGCAGACTCCGATCGATCTCAAGGACATCGCCGAGGTCGCCGCGGTGACGCTGCTCGAAGGCGGGCATGTCGGGAAGAAGTACATCCTGTCCGGCCCGGATGCGATCACTCAGGTCGACCAGGTCAAGATGATCGGTGCCGCGATCGGCAAGGATGTCAGCTGGGAGGAGTTGACGCCTGACGAGGCTCGTGAATTGTGGAGTGTTCAGGGCATGCCCGCCGATGTCGCCGAATTCCTGTTGGAAGGCTTCGAGAACACTATGCGCAACCCACAGGTCCCGGTCACCACGGTCACCGACCTGACGGGTCGGCCGGGGCGGACGTTCGCCCAGTGGGCAGAGGGCAACGCCGACAAGTTCGCGTGAGGTCTACCGAATCGGTCGGCGCCGACGAGCGTCGGCCGGTTCGGTGGTCGGATGATCCGTGGTCACGCGATGGGCGGACGATCAGGCATCGCGAGTCGACCGAGTAGGTGCCTGAGGCTGGTGGCTTCTGCCGGGGCAAGGGGCGAGTGCAGGAATTCGTCTTCCACGGTCCTGACGCGTTTTTTGACGTCCGCGAACACGGTGCGCCCGCGGTCGGTCAGCTCGACGGTGCGCTGTCGTTGGTCGCTGCCGCGAGCGCGGATGACGAGGCCACGGTCGGTCAGATCGTCGAGATGTTTGCCCAATCGAGTGGGGTCGCGGCGGGTTCGCCGGGAGAGTTCGACCTGCGACACGACCTGTGTGGGTACCAGCTCGGTGATGATCGCGTACTCCCACATCGACAGCCCCGCCTCACGCAGAATCGGCTCTTCCATCGCTGCCAGCTGCGGAAACACGCGAGCCATCAGTGCGGCCAGGTCCGGCTCGTCGCCCGCCTCGTCATGGTGGGACATGGACACCCTTCGTCGAGTAGTCTACCGTAGTAGAGGAAATCATCTACTACGGTAGATGATCTGGTGTGCCTGTATCCGGCTCGTTCATTGTCGCCGATCCGGATCCCATGGGGTCTGCACCGGGCTGGGCCCGGAGGTGGCGACCACAGACAGTGGAAGTGAGGACGCAGTGGATATTTCCGTGCTGCACACGCTGACCGAAGACCTGGCGTCGTTCCTGTCCGAGGTCACCCAGGGTGACCTCGGACGCGCGGTGCCGCATACGGCGGGGGATGTGGGCGATCTGTACCTGCGCCTCCTCGAGCAGAACATCAGCGTCGCAACGACTATCGCCGGTGAACCGCTCCCGCCGGAGCGGCACGGCCTGACCGGCAGGGCCTCGCTCGAGGCTTGTGTGGACCACAACTATGGCGGCGCCGGGCTCGAGGCGGGCTATCGACGATCTGCCCGCCTCATGGAAGACGCGTTCGCCTCCGTGGCGGACACGGGCCAGGTCTGCCGGTTGTCGGAGATCGATGTCGCGGCCCTGTACGAGGACCAGATCAGCAACACTGTTCTGTCCACTTGGGACCTCGCTGATGCGTTGGGGGACTTGCCCTATCGACCGGCCGCTGACGTCGCCCGGCGAGTCCTGTGGACTGCTGTTCTGCGGCTGCGGACAACCGCGGACCAGGGCGACGAAGGGCTGGACGACGCGAGCGCCTTCGCGTGTGTGCTTGCGCTGTCCGGGCGTGTGCGCTGACCTCGGTGACAGGGTGTGGGACCGTGTCGGGGTGCGTCCACGTCTGTTTCTGACCGCCTGCCTGCTCGCGACGACAGCGTTGTTCGCCGGGTGCGCGTCCACCACCACGGATGCGCACCCGACGACGTCGAGCGTGACGGCCGTTTCCTCGGAGAGTGTCGTGCCCACTTCGCCTGTCGTTTCCCGGACCGTCGTTCTCGATCCCGGTCACAACGGGGGCAATGCCACCCATCTCGCGCAGATCAACGCGAAAGTGCCCGACGGGCGTGGTGGGACCAAGGCGTGCAACACCACCGGGACCTCGGCGGCGAGTGGGTATGCCGAGCACGAGTTCACCTGGGATGTCACCGTGCGGGTGCGCGATTTGCTTGCCGCACAAGGGGTGCGGGTGATCCTCACCCGTGCCGATGACAGCGGTGTCGGGCCGTGTGTCGACGAGCGTGCCGCTATCGCGAATCAGTCGGGTGCCGACGCTGTGGTCTCGATCCACGCCGACGGCAATACCGGTGCGGGCGCGCACGGATTCCACATCGCCTATTCCGAACCTCCGCTGAACCCGGTGCAGGCCGAGGAGGGGACGCGGCTGGCGATCGCGCTGCGCGATGCGATGGTCTCCGGTGGCGCGGTGCCGTCGACCTATGTGGGGTCGGCGGGGCTGGATCCGCGGGCGGATCTGGCGGGGCTGAACCTGGCCGAGCGGCCGAGCGCACTGGTCGAATGCGGGAACATGCGCTCGGCGACCGATGCGGAGCTCATCGAGACCCCGGCGGGTCGGGCCCGCTACGCCGAGCTCATCACCGCCGGAATCCTGGCCTTCCTCGGCTGACTCCACCGACGGCCGCCGGCCGATTTTGGAGGAGTCGCGCAAAGTTCGCCGCGCCCGCTTCACAAGCCTCCCAGAGCTGCCGGTAAGGAGTCTTGTTGTCGACATGGACAGCTATCGCAAACACCGGGCAAATCCACGCACCCGCGTCATCTGGCGGTTTAACCAGTCGTTTGCTCCGTATCGAAACCGGTTGGTCCGATACGTGGTTGTTCGCCGAATTCGCACAATTGTGAAACCGCCTGCGAATACCGGCCGGTAGCAGTATTTTTCGCTACTACAGCGGTTGACTGTTGATCTTCGCCGCCCTAATGTTCGTCATCACAGTTCGATATCGAAGTGTTCAGTGTCATCGCTCGAAATGTTTCCCCGGACGGCAAGCCGGCCCCTGCCGTCCTCCGCGTGCGTTTCCAAGGAGTATTGATAGTGAGAAGTCGAATTCTGTTCTTCGCTGGCGCAATGGCGTTGGCGCCCATGGTCACCGCGCTGGTACCCGCCGCGACTGCCAATGCCCACGGCTGGGTGACCGGACCTGCGAGCAGGCAGGAACAATGCGCCCGCGGCCTCGTGCCCTGCGGTGCGGTGAAATACGAACCGCAGAGTGTCGAGGGCCCGAAGGGGCTCACCAACTGCAGTGCGAACAAATATCCCGAGCTCGATGACGACAGCCTCGGCTGGGTTCCGCAGAAAGTCTCTGGCAGTGCGACTTTCACGTGGAAGAATACCGCGAACCATCGCACACTGAATTGGGAATACTTCATCGGTAATACGCGAGTTGCCGTATTCGACGGCGCGAACGCACAGCCCGCCATGGAAGTGAAACACACCGTCGATTTGTCGAACTATTCCGGCCGTCAGAAATTGCGTGCGGTCTGGAATATCGGCGATACCGCGGCGGCCTTCTACAGTTGCGTGGATCTCGAGATCGGTGGCGGCGGCACCCCGCCGACCACGACCACCCCGAAGCCCACCACGTCCCAGCCGACCACCAGCGCTCCGGCCACCACCACGCCACCCGCGACAACTACGAAACCCCCGGCCACCACCACGCCACCGCCTGCCACCACGACGAAACCGCCCGCGACCACCACTCCGGGCCACGAGCACCCGACCACCACGGCCGCGCCCGCCGGGTCGGCCTGGCGCCAAGGCGCCACCTACGCGATCGGTGACAAGGTCACCTACCAGGGCGCCACCTACAGCTGCAGGCAGGCACACACCGTCCACGACCCGAACTGGACGCCGCCGAACACACCCGCGCTCTGGTCGCGGGTATAGCTCACGACAAGGCCGACGAGTGGGAAACGGTTTGTGTGTTCTCCCACAATCGGTCCCCGGATGGGGTGAGGATGGGGATCGACTCGCCGGCCTCGCGTTCGGTCGGCCCCGCATCACAAGGACGTGAGAAGAATATGAGTGACAGGAAGACAGCCCTGGCCGTCGCGGCGATCGGGGCGGCAATGCTGGCCACGACGGTCGGCGCCCCCACCGCCTCGGCCGGTGTCTCACAGTTGACGGTCAAGCCCAATATCAGCGTCGGCTCGTCGACGAACTACGGCACCGGGTGTTCGCATCAGTTGCTGGCCAGGCTCAGCGTCGGCATCGATCCTGTCGCGTTCTATGACAACGGCGCGCTCCTGGCCGTGGTCGCCCCGACCGACGGCATGGCCATGTTCAACTGGGTGCCGTCCTATGCCGGGGCGCACACGCTGACCGCCGTCCAGGACGGCATCGCCAACAGCGTGACCGTCTCGGTCGGCAGGGGCTTCCTGTTCGGGTATTCCTGCATCGTCACCGGAGGCTGACCCGAGGCGACAACTGGCCCCGGTTCTCGCGAACCGGGGCCACAGTCGTTCGATCAGCTACTTCGACGCGAGTTTCTTGTCGTCACCCTTCTTACCCGCGGCCTTCTTGGCGGGCTTCTTCGCCGCCTTCTTCGGCGTAGGCGCGGGTTCGGACCCGTTGGTCTCGGGCTTGCCCGCCGAGTTCGCCGCGGTGACGACCAGATCGTCGCCTGCGGTATCGACCTTCACCGTGCCGCCCGGCTCCAACCCACCGTCGAGCAGCAACCGCGAGATCCGGTTGTCGAGCTCGCGCTGGACGGTGCGCCGCAGCGGGCGCGCACCGAACTCGGGCTGAAAACCGCGCTCGCTCAACCAATCCACCGCGGATTGCGTGATGTCGAGCTCGACGTCCTGCGCGGCGAGCATGCGCCGGGTCCGGTCCAGGATCAGCTCGACGATCTGCTCCAGCTCCGCCT
The DNA here is from genome assembly GCF_042749305.1 of Nocardia sp. NPDC058705. NCBI lineage: Bacteria > Bacillati > Actinomycetota > Actinomycetes > Mycobacteriales > Nocardiaceae > Nocardia > Nocardia sp. NPDC058705. Next base: position 231,092 of record NZ_JBHYRN010000005.1, read on the forward strand.
TGTCGAGGCGGTGGAACACGATCTGCTCATCGATCCGGTTGAGGAACTCGGGCCGGAAGTGTTGGCGCAGTAGCTCTTCCAGCTGCGGCACGATCGAATCGAGGTCACCGGGGGGCGCCTCGAGAATGATGTGCGAACCGATATTGGACGTCATGATCACGATCGTGTTCTTGAAATCGACTGTGCGGCCCTTGGAATCGGTGACCCGCCCGTCGTCGAGCAACTGCAGTAGCACATTGAACACATCGGGGTGGGCCTTCTCGACCTCGTCGAACAGGATCACCGAATAGGGCTGGCGCCGCACCTTGTCGGTGAGCTGGGCGGCATCGTCGTAGCCGACATATCCGGGCGGTGCGCCGACCAGCCGCGAGACCGTGTGCTTCTCCTGGAACTCGCTCATGTCGAACCGGATCAGCCGGTCCTCATCACCGAAGACGGCCTCCGCCAACGCTTTCGCCAGTTCGGTCTTGCCGACACCGGTGGGTCCGAGGAACAGGAACGACCCGATCGGCCGGTTGGGATCCTTGAGTCCGGCGCGCGCCCGGCGCACCGCTTCGGCGATCGCCACGATCGCCTCGTTCTGCCCGATCACCCGCTTGTGCAGGACATCCTCGAGCTGGAGCAGCTTGTGCTTCTCCTCGGCGGTCAGATCGGCCACCGGAATGCCGGTGCGCTTGGAGATCACCTCGGCGATGTCGACCACGTCGACGACCGGCTCCGAGGCGGTCGCGCCGGACTCCTCTAGCTCGGTCTCGGCGACGGCGATCTCGGCCTTGATCGCCTTGGCCTTCTCGTAGTCCTCGTTGTCGACGGCGGCGTCCTTCTCCCGGTACAGCCGCGCGATCTCCTCGTCCTTGGCCTTCACTTCGGGATCGGGGGTGCCCGACCGCAACCGCACGCGCGCGCCCGCCTGGTCGATCAGGTCGATCGCCTTGTCGGGCATGAACCGGTCGGTGATGTAGCGATCCGAGAGCTGCGCGGCCGCGACCAGCGACTGGTCGGAATAGCGCACCTGGTGGTGTTCCTCGTACACGTCGGCCAGCCCGCGCAGGATCTCGATGGTGTCCTCGACCGAGGGCTCCGAGACCATCACCGGCTGGAACCGGCGTTCCAGCGCGGCGTCCTTCTCGATGTACTTGCGGTACTCGTCGATGGTGGTCGCGCCGACGACGTGCAGGTCACCGCGCGCGAGGGCGGGCTTGAGCAGGTTGCCCGCGTCCATCGAGCCCTCGCCGCCGCCACCCGCGCCGACGATGGTGTGCAGCTCGTCGATGAAGATGATCAGCTCGTCTTTGTGCGCGCGGACCTCGTCGAGGATCTTGGTCAGCCGCTCCTCGAATTCGCCTCGGTACTTGCTGCCCGCCACCAGCGAACCGACATCGAGCGCGATCACCTTGCGGTCGGCGAGGGTGACCGGCACGTCCCCGTTGACGATGCGCTGGGCCAGCCCCTCCACGATCGCGGTCTTACCGACGCCGGGGTCACCGATCAGCACCGGGTTGTTCTTGCGCCGCCGCGACAGGATCTCGATGGTCTGCTCGATCTCCTCCGCGCGCCCGACGACCGGGTCGATCAGACCCTCGCGGGCCTCGGCGGTGAGGTCGCGACCGTATTCGTCGAGGGTGGGTGTGTCGGATTCGGGTTGTTGACGCTTCGACGGCGCGGTCGCCATCGGGGTACCGGGTGCTGGCACGCCGCCGCTCTGGGTAGCCGCGATCCCGGCGACCAGCGCCTGCGCTGCCACGCTGTCGGGCAAGGAGGCGATGCCGAGCAGGATGTGCTCGGGGCCGATGTAGCTGCTACCCGACTGGGCGGCCTGGCGTTGCGCCGCGCGCAGTGCGAGCTTGGTGGCGGGGCTGAGGGTGATGTCGGCGAGATCGTCCTCGCTGGGCTCGCCGGTGTCGAGGTAGTCCTCCATCTGCTCGGCGACCTGGTCGGGATCCAGGCTCAGTTCGGCCACGATGCTGCGCCCTGGCTCGGCCTCGGTGGCCGCGTAGAGCAGGTGCTCGGGAGTGATTTCGGGGTTGCCCCACTCCTGGGCCGCCTCACGGGCGGTACCGACCAGCAACTTCGCGTTGTCGGTCATCAGCTTGCCCAGATCGATGCGCTGTACCGGCGGCTTCGACGACATTCCGGAGCCGAAAAACCGCTGGAAGATGTCGTCGAAAGGATCTCGAGAGCTCGGCCAACTGGCTGTCATGTCCACACCTCTTCGCTCGTCGCGCCGTGGGTCACGGCGACTCATGCAGATCGGTTCGGTACTGCCAGCAATACTTCGGCATCCCAACGGGGTGCGCAAGCAATTGGAGAGTTTCACATCTGCGATGTCGGCCGGTGTGGCCGACCGACCAAAGTCCGGCCGAAACCGTCCACAGCCACCGGATTTGTCTGATTCTTGATGGCGGAAGGTCGCTGCTTGGTAGCGTGGCGACCCGCGGGGTGGTAACGACCGTCCCGCCCATTTTTGCCCGCCGACCAGCTGGGTCGATCAGGCCGACGGGAAGTAGAGCACGGAGTTTGGTCACCGACGTCATCGATGTCAGCGCGGATTTCACCATCGCGCGTCAAGCGTTGTGGGATGTACTACTCGATCCCCAGAGTTACCCGAGAATGTTCATCGGTATCGGCAGTTGCGAACCGGTCGAGCGCCCCGACGGCGCGGTCCACTGGCAGGTGCGCGTCGGCTCGGCGAGCGGTGGAATTCGCACGCACGAGTTCATCCTCGTCATCGGTCGCTGGTACGAGAGTTTCGAAGTGCGCAGCCCGGGGCTCGGTAGTTTCGCCGCGGTCCGCTTGCGTGGCGATCAGCAGCGGACCCGTCTCGACATCACCCTCTTCGCCGCCGCACGGGTCCACCCGCTGCTCGAACAGGGCGCCAACTCGCTGGTCACCGACTGGGTCAAGGCAGGGCTGCGCAGGACCGCCGACGCGATCGCGGGCACCCGTTCCTCGGTGGTGGTCAATGCCGAACGGTCGAGGGTGCGCCGCAACGCCGGGGTGGCGCGCAGTATCGCGGCCACGGGATTGATGCGGCCCGAACCCGTGTCGATCGTGAAACAGCTTCGCTCCCTGTCGAGGTGGGGCTTCAACCTGGCTGGCGGTTATGCGGCGGGCGCGGCCTACGCACCCGATCGGCTCGCGCTGATCGATGCGCGTGGGCAGCACACCTTCGGCGAGATCGACACCCGGTCCACCATGCTCGCGGCCGCGATGTACTCGATCGGGCTGCGCAAGGGTGACGCCATCGGCCTGCTGGCCCGCAATCACGCGGGCATGGTCGAAACCATGGTCGCCGCAGGCAAACTCGGCGTCGACGTGGCCCTGCTCAATGCCGGGTTGTCGGGTCGCCGGATCGAGGAGATCGTGCAGCGACACCGGCTGAGCGCGGTCTTCGTCGACGGTGCGCTGGAAACGCTGATCCGCTACCTGCACAGCGACGTGCCGCGCTACACCACCGACGACTGTCCGCCCGACGCGGAACGCATCACGATCGACGGCCTGATCGCCCAGGCGCACAAGGACTTTCCGATCCCGTCGAATCCCGGTCGGCTGATCGTGCTCACCTCCGGTACCAGTGGTTCGCCCAAGGGCGCGCGCCGCCCACACGCGAAAGGGTTCGGCACCATCGCCGCGCTGCTCTCGCGGATCCCGCTGCGAGTGGAGGAGGTCATGCTCATTCCCGCGCCGCTGTTCCACACCTGGGGTCTGGCCGGGTTGCAGCTCAGCACCGCCCTGCGGGCCACGGTGGTGCTGACCGACGGTTTCGACGCGATGGACTGTCTGCGCGCGGTGGCCGAGCACCGAATCACCACCTTGATCGTGGTGCCGACGATGGTGGAACGACTGCTCGAGATTCCCGACGAGGTCCGCGCGGGGCTCGACCTGTCGAGCCTGCGCTACGTGGTCAGCTGTGGTGCGCCGCTGGCCGGGGCGACCGTGCTGCGATTCCTGGACAGCTTCGGTGACATCCTCTACAACGTGTACGGCTCGACCGAGGTGTCGTGGGCCAGCGTCGCCACCCCCGACGACCTGCGGGTTTCGCCGACGACCGCGGGCCGCCCGCCGCTGGGCACCCGGGTCGCGGTGCTCGGACCCGACCTGCGTCCGGTGCCGGTCGGCTCCACCGGGCATATCTTCGTCGCCAATCACATGCTCTTCGACGGTTACGTCAACTCCGCGCCGCCGGAGGAGGCCGACGGCATGCTCGACACCGGCGACCTCGGCTACCTCGACGCGGGCGGTCGGCTGTTCGTGGCGGGCCGCGACGACGAGATGATCATCTCCGGTGGGGAGAACGTCTTCCCGCGCCCGGTCGAGGAGGCACTGGCGCATCTGCCGCAGGTCGCCGAGGTGGCCGTGGTCGGCGTTCCGGACAAGGAGTTCGGTCAGCGGCTGGTCGCGTTCGTGGTGAAACGCGAAGGGGCGGGCCTGGATTCGGACATGGTGCGCAACTACGTCCGTAACCGTCTGAGTCGATTCTCGGTCCCGCGCGATGTCATGTTCCTGAGCGAGCTGCCGCGTGGGGAGACCGGCAAGGTTCTCAAGCGGGTGCTCGTGCCGGGGTCGGCGCTGAGCGAGTAGCGGCGGGCGCGACTGATTCGCGCCCGCCACTCTCGACTACTTGGTCAGCTCCGGCTTCGGCCGGTTCATCACCGAGTGCTTGCGCGAGTACAGGAAGTACACGATCAGACCGACGGCCAGCCAGCCGAGGAATCGCCACCAGGTCTCCGACGGCAGCGACCAGATCAGGTAGGCCGAGAAACCGATGCCGATCAGCGGGATCACCGGCATCAACGGCAGTTTGAACGAGCGCGGAGCATCGGGCCTGGTGCGCCGCAACACGATCACCGAGATGCACACCACGATGAAGGCCATCAGGATGCCGATATTGGTGAGCTCGGCGACGGTGTTGATCGGGAGCACGCCGGCCAGGATCGCCGCGCCGAAGCCGACGATCCAGGTGACCCTGGTCGGCACCTTGCGGGTGGGGTGGGTCTTGGCGAACCAGATCGGCAGCAGCCCGTCGCGGCTCATCGCGAACCACACCCGGGTGACACCGAGCATGAAGGTGAGGACCACGGTGATGATGCCGACGATCGCGCCGACCGCGATGATGTTGGCGACGCCCGGCATCCCGACCGACTCGAACGCGGTGGAGAAACCGCTGGTCGGGCTGATTTCGGTGTACTTCTGCATACCGGTGAGCACGAGCGTGCACAGCACGTAGAGCACCATCGCGATGGCAAGGGAGTAGATGATCGCCTTGGGCAGGTGCTTGCGTCCGTCGATGGATTCCTCGGCGGCGGTGCTCATCGCGTCGTAACCGAATACGGCGAAGAACACCGTCGCCGCGCCCGTCCAGACCGCGCCGGTGCCGTACGGGAAGTAGGGGTCGTAGTTGGAGCTGTCGATGTGGAACACACCGAGCACCACGATGAGCACGACCAGCGCGACCTTGATGCCGACCGCGATGGTCTCGAACCGGCCCACGCTGCCGATGCCGCGCGAGAGCACCCACGCGGTGCCGAGACAGAACAGCACCGCGAACAGGTCGACCACCCGGCCGTCACCGGTATCGGGCGCGCCGAGCATCCATTCGGGCAGGGTCAGGCCGACCTGGTCGAGCAGGAACCCGAAGTAGCCGGACACGCCGATCGCGACCACCGCCGCGACCGCGATGTACTCGAGCAGCAGATCCCAGCCGATGAACCAGCCCGCGAGCTCACCGAGCGAGACGTAACCGTAGGTGTAGGCCGAACCGGCTTTCGGGACCATGCCCGCGAATTCGGCGTAACACAGGGCCGCCGCGGCACTGGCCACACCGGCGATCAGGAACGAGATCAGCACCGCCGGACCGGTGACCGAGTGGGCGACCGAGCCCGCCAGGGTGAAGATGCCCGCGCCGATGATGCCGCCGACGCCGATGGCGGTGAGCTGCCAGAGCCCGAGTGATTTGGCGAGCCCCTCGTCGGCCGCAGTCTCGTCGTCGACCTCTGTCAGTGGTTTGCGGCGCAACATCTGGGTGCGCAGCTCTGCGAAAGACATTCGCGTTTCCTTCCATCGGCGTACACCGCCTCATCACGGTGGGCTCACCCGAGTACACCGCGACCGGCGAAGGCGGGCATCGAGTGTGAATAATGTTCAGCGGCAATGAGTATCGGAACAGCCGGTCATCTTTCGCGACCTCCGATCAGCGCGCGCAGGAAGAACCCCAGGTTGGCGGGCCTTTCGGCCAGTCTGCGCATGAAGTACCCGTACCACTGGTCACCGTAGGGGACGTAGACGCGAACATGGTTGCCCGCGGCGGCGAGTCGCTGCTGTTCGTCGGGGCGGATGCCGAACAGCATCTGGTATTCGTACTCCTCGGTCTTGCGCTGCGCCGCCTGCACACCCACTCCGGCGGCGGTGATCACCGCCGGGTCGTGCGAGGCGATCATCGGATAGCCCGCGCCCGCGGTGAGAATGCCGAGGCAGCGTATGTAGGACGCGTCGACTTCGGCCTTGTCGCGGAAGGCGACTGACTCGGGTTCGTCATAGGCGCCCTTGCACAACCTGATTCGCGACCCGGGACCTGCCATGGCGCGGCAGTCGTCCTCGGTGCGGCGTAGGTAGGCCTGCAATACGGTGCCGAGCCATGGGTAGTCCGCGCGCAGTTCGCGCACGATCGACAGCGTCGAGTCGGTGGTGGTGTGGTCCTCGGCGTCGACGGTGACCCACACGCCCGCGGCCTCGGCGGCGGCGCAGATCTGGCGGGCGTGTTCGCGGGCGATCGCGTGACCGTCGCTGGGCAGTGCCTGTCCGAGTGCGGAGAGTTTCACCGAAACCTCCAGTGGCCGAACAGCTCCCGTCGCCACGTCGGACTGGGGGAGGGTGCCGAGCGCGGCGATCAGAGTTCGGTACTGCGCGACGGTTGCCTCGGCGTCGGCCAGGTCGGTGGTGTCCTCACCGAGGTAGTCGATGCTGACGAAACGTCCTGAGCGCAGCAGGGTTTCGGTGGCCCGCACCGCTTGGTCGGTGGTGGTGCCCGCGACGAAGCGGGCCACCACCGCCCGGCTGATCGGCAGCCTGGTGATGGTGCGCTCCAGCCTCGGTGAGCGCGCGGCGGCGAGCATGGTCGAACGCAGCAGTGCCGACATCAGTCCACCTCCGGTGCCTGGTGGGGGTAGCTGTGTTCGGTGGGCGGCACGAAGGTCTCCTTGATCGTGCGCGCGGAGGTCCAGCGCAGCAGGTTCTGTGGGGATCCGGCTTTGTCGTTGGTCCCGGACGCGCGTGCCCCGCCGAACGGCTGCTGGCCGACGACGGCACCAGAGGGCTTGTCGTTGATGTAGAAGTTGCCCGCGGCGAAGGTGAGTCGCTCCGTCGCCTCGGTGATGGCGGTGCGGTCCTGGGCGATGATCGAGCCGGTGAGGCCGTAGGGGCTGCCGCTGTCGACGAGGTTCATCGCGTCGGCGAAGGCAGTCGGGGTGCTGTCGTCGTAAACGTGCACCGCCAGGATCGGACCGAAGTACTCGGTACTGAAGATCTCATCGGCCGGATCGTCACCGACCACGATCGTCGGATCGACGAACCAGCCGACGCTGTCGTCGCTGTGTCCGCCCGCCACCACGGTGAGACCCGGCGTCGCCTTGGCGCGTTCGAGTGCGGCGGTGTTGCGTTCGAAGGCGCGTCGATCGATCAGTGCCCCACCGAAATTGGTGAAGTCGGTGACATCGCCGTAGCGCAGGTTCGAGGTCCGTTCGATCAGGTCGTCCGACATCGTCGCCCACACCGAACGCGGAATGAACGCGCGCGAGGCGGCCGAACACTTCTGGCCCTGGTAGTCGAACGCGCCGCGCACCAGCGCGGTGGTGAGCACCGCCGGATCGGCCGACGGATGCGCCAGCACGAAGTCCTTGCCGCCGGTCTCACCGACCAGTCGCGGATACGTGCGGTACCCGTCCAGCCGCTGCGCCACCTCCCGCCACAGGTGCTGGAAAGTGGCCGTCGACCCGGTGAAGTGCACACCCGCCAGCCGCGAATCGGCCAGCACCACATCGGAGATGACCGGTCCCGGACCGTTGACCAGGTTGATCACCCCGGGCGGCAGTCCGGCGGCTTCGAGCAGCTGCATCGTCAGGTAGGCCGCCACAGCCTGGCTTCTGGCCGGCTTCCACACCACCGTGTTGCCCATCAGCGCGGGCGCGGTGGGTAGGTTGCCCGCGATCGCGGTGAAATTGAACGGGGTCACCGCGTAGACGAACCCTTCCAGCGAGCGGTACTGCATCCGATTCCACACACCCGGCGACGAGATCGGCTGTCCGGCAAGGATTTCGCGGGCGAACGAGACATTGAACCGCCAGAAGTCGATCAGCTCACAGGGTGCGTCGATCTCGGCCTGATAGGCCGACTTCGACTGTCCGAGCATCGTCGCCGCCGCGATCTTCTCCCGCCACGGTCCGGAGAGGAGGTCGGCGGCGCGCAGGAAAATCGCGGCCCGATCGTCGAACGCCATCGCCTGCCAGGCGGGCGCCGCGGCGCAGGCGGCCTCGACCGCGGCAGCCGTTTCGGCGGTACTCGCATCGCGCAGGGTGCCGAGCACGGCGGCGTGGCGGTGCGGTTGCACCACGTCGAAGGCGGGGCCGTCGCCGGGCAGATGGCGGCCGCCGATCACGTGGGCGATCTCGGTGGGGGAGGCAGCCAGCTCGGCGAGCGCGGTCTGCAGGCGACGGCGTTCCGGGCTGCCCGGGGCGAAGGTGCCGACGGGTTCATTGACCGGCGGCGGGGTGGTCGCGATGGCGTCCATGGGTGCGGCTCCTGCGTCGTGACGGATAGCGGGATGTGACGTAGTCAACACCTGTCGGCAGGGGTGATAATCATCTGATCGGATGAAGATGCGACCGATACTTTGTCCGATCGGCCAACAGTGGAGGTGCTCGATGTCCGAGGGGAACACGACGCTGCGTGAGTTGCTGGCGGCCCTCGACCACACCGTCGCCACCCTTGTCGACGCGCCTGCGGGCCGCGAGGTGGCGGTGCGGACAGTGGTGTTGGCCGAGCCTGCTGACCTGCCCGAACACGTCGACGGGGACGGCGCGGTGTTCCTGCTGGTCGGTGTCGACGCCGCCGCCACCGCTGGATGGTTGCGCGAGGTCGGCGAGCGCGACCCCGGTCGACGGCCGAGCGTGCTGATGACCAAGAGTGCCAACGACTCGCCCGACGTGCGCGCCGCCGCCCATGCCGCGGGTATCGCGCTGGTCCACGTCCACCGGCAGGCGCGCTGGGACCAGGTGTTCTCGCTGATCCGCCGGATGCTGGCCCGCTCACCGGGGCAGCGTGCCGCCGCCGACGAGCACGACCTGCTCGCCCCCGACACCGACCTTTTCGGGCTGGCTCAGGTGCTGGCCAAGGAAACCGGCGGCATGGTCTCCATCGAGGACCCGCAATCGCGCGTGCTCGCGTACTCGGCCTCGGACGCGTCGGCCGACCGGTTGCGCATCCAGTCCATCCTGGGCCGGGAAGGCCCGAGCGATTACCTGCGGATCCTGCGTGAGTGGGGTGTGTTCGACCGGGTGCGCGGCAGCGACGAGGTCGTCGACGTGCCCGAACATCCCGAACTCGACATCCGCCGCAGACTCGTCGTCGGCATCCGGCGTGGCGCCGACGGCGCGAAGGCCAGAATGCTCGGCACCATCTGGTTGCAGCAGGGCGCGGGCCCGCTGCGACCCGACGCGGCGCAGGTGTTGCGTGGTGCGTCGGCGGTGGCGGCCAGGATCATCGCGCGACGGATGGACGCGCCGTCGACCGAGTCCGTGCTCGTGCGCAGGCTGTTCGGCGCGCACGGTGACGGCGTCGACGTGCCCTCGGTCGCCGCAGCGCTGAGCCTGGCGACCACCGGTCCCGCCGCCGTGATCGGCTTCGCGTCGGTCGGTTCCGCCGCCGATCTGGCCTCGTCGAGCGGCTTGATCCGCTTGCACGCCAGCGCTTTTCGTGACGACTCGGTCACGGAGTCGATCGGCGAGCGGGTCTATGTGCTGCTGCCGGGCTACCACTCCGAGCGCGGCGTCGGCTCCTGGGTGCGCAAGCTGGTCACCCAGCTCGAGCAGACCCGCGCACTGGTGGTGCGGGCCGCGATCGCCGTGCCCGTCGCCGGTCTCACCGCGGTCGCGGGGGCGCGCGCCGAGGTCGACCGGGTGCTCGACAGCCCGAGCGCCGACCCGTCGGGCAGCCGGGTCGCCACCCTCGCCGACGCCAGGACCGCGGTCCTGCTGGCCGAGATCATGGAGTTGATCCGCGACCACCCGCGCCTGCACGACCCACGCCTGACCGCCCTCGACACCTACGACCGAACCCACGCCACCGACCTGCGAACATCGGTCCAGGCGTACCTCCGCGCGCACGGTGAGGTGCGAGTCGCCGCAGACACATTGCGCGTGCATCCGAACACGCTGCGCTACCGGCTGCGGCGAGTCGAGGCGGGGGGGGGGGGGGGGCGGGACCGAGCCCCCGGGCCGCCCGCGCCCCCCCAGCAAGCAGGGCCCGCCCCCCGGAGGGGGGGGAAGCGCCCCCGGGG